>CAIYIP010000504.1 GCA_903926285.1 uncultured Gammaproteobacteria bacterium | reverse complement strand
CGGTAATGTCACCAGGCTCTCTGAATGCAGCCTTGCGTGGCGTGGGCTCAGCGTGTCAGGGAGTGGATGATCTGATGGCAGGTACGGCAAGCCGGGTGTTTTGCCTAACGCGGCCACCAGGCCATCATGCCACTCCGGATACGGCCATGGGTTTTTGTATTTTTAATCAGATTGCAATTGCCGCGCAGTATGCGCTAACCCAATACAAACTCGAGCGCGTCGCCATAATTGATTTCGATGTACACCATGGCAATGGCACCCAGGATGCATTCGCAGGTAAACCCGGAGTGCTTTATCTCTCTACTCATCAGAGCCCGCTTTACCCAGGCACGGGAACAAGACTGGAAAATCGACCCGGCAATATTTGCAATATTCCGCTCGCTGCCGGCACGCAAGATAAAAGTTACCAGGAAATTTTTACTGCGATAGCCATGCCCGAACTGGCTTCTTTCAGGCCACAGCTGGTGCTGGTGTCGGCAGGTTTCGATGCGCATCAACAGGATCCGCTGGCCGGGCTGGCGCTGACAGAACACAGCTATCGCTGGCTTGGCGTGCAGCTCGGCAAAATTGCGCAGCAGTTTTCAGGCGGCAAAATACTGTCGGTGCTTGAGGGTGGATACAATCACGCTGTGCTGGGCAGCAGTGTTGTGGCTTATCTCGAAGGGCTTGCTGTTACGCCGGCACAATAGGGGCAGGCTCCTGTTACAAATCCCAACACCAATCAAACGGCAGCGCAGCGCCAACCGGAATTCGTATCCCGGCCAAGCCCCTGGCAGGAACCCAATTGCCTCCACTGATATAACTACCCGCAAAAAACAGCGGCTATTACCTAACCGGAAAATCGAACCATGTGTGAGGATAAGGTTCGTTCTTCAAGATAAAGTGCCACCACTCTTCTTCCACCGGCAGAAAATGGTGCAACTCCATCACAGTGCGCAACAACAAGCGGTTAGCTCTCTGTTGGGCGTTTACTGAGTTCGAAGCAGTCCAGGAGCTCAGGTCAAAATAATCAAAACAAGTCCCCATATCCAGTTCTGCACCACAAGCATCAATAATCGTCAGATCTACTGTGCTGCCGCGCGAATGACTGGAAAATTCCACCAGATAACCCGCGGCGAAAAGGCTGGTTTTGTCGAGGCGTGGGTAGTAAACGGCTTGTTTGCGAATATCCTGCGCGTTTTGCGACCATTCCCGGAAAAAATTGACAGCACGGCGTGGTCGATAGGCATCAAACACCTTTAAACCCAGGCCAACCTGCTGCAAGTGTTGCTGGACTTGGTGCATGGCCGCAGCTGCTTCTGCAGTGATGAGCAAGCGGGCCGCTTCGTAACCGGGAATGGGTTCGCCGACAAAATTATCGGCGCAAAAGTAACGGACATCCTCGACGATATCGGGAACAGCATCGCGCAGATATACAAAGTTGGCAGGCATGATCTGCTCGTGCGCCTGGGAGTCGGGGGTCGGCATGTAATGTTTCATTTTCCAGCGGCACGTTAAAAGTTGGGGCAGAGCTAGACTAGCGCGGGGTCAACTTCAATACTTCTCCGGCGAAATGCCGGTTGGTCTCATTGTTGTCTTCGGAGTCGGTCAGCACGTACAGCGCACCATCGGTGCCCTGGGCAACGGAACGCACTCTGCGATCATTTTCCACTAGCAGATGTTCTTCCTGAATGACCTTCTCGCCATCCATTTCCAGGCGAACCAGAAATTTACCCTGCGTCGGGCTCATCGTGCCGAGGAAGAGATCGCCCTGCCAGTCCGGGAACAAGTTGCCGGTGTATATCATCAAGCCGGAAACAGCTACGGAAGGAAACCAGTAATACAGCGGCTGTTCCATACCCGTAAGGGTGGTGTGGCCAAGTTCGGTGCCGTCATATTCCTTGCCGTAGGTAATGATCGGCCAGCCGTAATTTTTGCCCTTGCGAATGATGTTGAGCTCATCGCCACCCATCGGCCCATGTTCGATCGCCCAGAGTTCGCCGGTTTCGGGATTGATGAAAGCGCCATCCGGATCACGATGACCCATGCTGAAAATTTCGGGCCGCACCATGCCACGTCCCACAAACGGATTATCCTGCGGAATGCTGCCATCGCTGTTTATGCGCAAAAACTTGCCGCCAAGGGACTGCGGCATCTGCGCCAGCTTGCTTGTTGCATTAAAGGCCATCGTGCTGATGTAGAGGCTGCCATCAGGCGCGGACACCAGGCGACGGCCGGGGATAGCGCCAAGCACGCGCACATCTTCGATACGACTGAGGTCTTCCGCCAGGCGGGCTGTTGCAACCTGGTCAAGCTGAAACGGGATGTTTTTTTCTGCCGCTGCGGCCCTGTCCGTAGGCGTACGTTCACCACCGGCTTGTCCCGGCGCGGGCGCAAGATAGGTGAAATAAACCCGGCGATTTTCGGCAAAATTTGCATCAAGTACGAAGTCGTTCATGCTGCGGCCCGCTACTGACAGAATATCCGGCATACCTGAAAGTGGTTCTGACAAAGCACCGTCAGGACTCAGCATGCGTAAAGTGCCGGAGTTTTCGCTGACAAGCAGGTTGCCGTCAGGCAGTACCACCAGTGATCGTGGCAGGTTGAATCCCGTCGCAATAACTTCCTGATTGAAGGCCGAGGGAATGGCGGGCGCGGGTGCCGCAGTCTGGCCGGCAAAGGCAGGGACAGGAGGATTGGCTAGCGGATCAACCTCAGATGAATGTGTTATTGTTTTT
>CAIYIP010000503.1 GCA_903926285.1 uncultured Gammaproteobacteria bacterium | reverse complement strand
TATCCCTGCTGTATTGTTTCTAATTCTGGCTTCCGATAAGCGAAGTTGGATCTTCTTAGGCGCAAGATCCCCACAAATTTATGAAGATTGCTTGTGACTTTCTATCTCTCCTCTATTTACTTGCTTGCCGGTCCTAAAGGAGAATGTGCCATTGTTGCAGGAAAGGCACATTGATCCATATCTACTTCTTTCTGTCCTCGCCTGTCCTCGCTGCCGGCAGTCAGAAAAAATCAGCGTACAAATTTGATTATCTATACAACCTATACAAAAACGAGCTCCTCATGGCTTCCATACTGGTACTAAACGGCCCCAATCTCAACCTGCTTGGCAGCAGGGAGCCAGAAGTTTACGGCAAACAGACGCTGGCAGACATCAATGCGAGGCTGCT
The DNA here is from genome assembly GCA_903926285.1 of uncultured Gammaproteobacteria bacterium. Taxonomy (GTDB): domain Bacteria; phylum Pseudomonadota; class Gammaproteobacteria; order Pseudomonadales; family Pseudohongiellaceae; genus CAILUG01. Next base: position 1,605 of record CAIYIP010000503.1, on the reverse strand, counting down.
CCAGATTGCGAAGGATGCGGGCCATCACATCCAGTTTCTGCAAAGCAATGCCGAATACGAGCTGATCGACCGCATCCATGCCGCCCGTAATGAAAATATCAACTTCATCATTATCAACCCCGGCGCGCTGACTCATACCAGCATAGCCCTGCGCGACGCGCTGCTCGGAGTAGCGATACCCTTTATCGAAGTGCATCTGTCGAATGTGTATAAGCGCGAAAGTTTCCGCCATCATTCCTACCTGGCCGATGCCGCGGTAGGCACCATCGTGGGGCTTGGGGCACAAGGGTACGAGCTGGCCCTGCAAGCGGCTTTTACGCAAGTAGCCAGCTAAGTGGCTCACCAGCATAATTTTTCCAGAATTCTATTGTCTAAACCCTGAATTAATACTGAACACCCTGTTACCGAGGAACCCATGGATATACGCAAAGTAAAAAAACTGATTGAGCTCTTGGAAGAATCCAATGTCGCCGAAATTGAAATCAAGGAAGGCGAAGAATCCGTGCGCATCAGCCGTAACTACCCCCAGGGCTCCATGCAACCCCAACACTATGCCATGCAAACGCACGCCCCACATGCTCAAGCTCCCGCAGCTGCACCAGCCGCTGTCGCAGCTCCGATAGCCAGCCCACCTATGTACAAGGGCCAGCCCGTCAAGTCGCCGATGGTCGGTACTTTCTACCGCTCACCTTCACCGAGCACACCGAGCTTTATTGAAATTGGCAAACAGGTAAAAGTCGGTGATGTCATTTGTATCATCGAAGCCATGAAAATGATGAACCAGATTGAAGCCGACCGCGCAGGCACTGTTGAAGCCATTCTGGTTGAGGACGGCCAACCGGTGGAATACGACCAGCCGCTGGTGATCATTGCCTGATACTGAACTAAAGCGGCCAATTAGCGGCCAATCAAAGAGTACGACTTCTTTATGCTCGAAAAAGTATTAATAGCAAACCGCGGGGAAATTGCCCTGCGCATACTCAGAGCCTGCAAGGAACTGAAAATCAAAACCGTTGCGGCGCATTCCACTGCCGATCGCAACCTCATGCATGTGCGGCTCGCGGATGAATCCGTCTGTATCGGCCCGCCCAGCTCACTCGAAAGTTATCTGCATATTCCGGCCATCATCAGTGCGATGGAAGTAACAGGCGCCGATGCAGTACATCCAGGCTATGGCTTTCTCTCGGAAAATGCCAACTTTGCCGAACAAGTTGAACGCAGCGGTTTTATTTTTGTCGGACCGCGCCCCGATACGATTCGCGCGATGGGCGACAAGGTGTCGGCCATTGATGTGATGCGCAAAGCAGGAGTTCCAACAGTACCCGGGTCCAACGGCCCTGTTACCAGCGATCCCGAAGCAACACTCGCGATGGCCAAAAAAATCGGCTATCCGATCATGATCAAGGCCTCAGCTGGCGGTGGCGGTCGCGGCATGCGTGTTGTGCATGACGAAGCCTCGTTGCTCAAGTCGATCCAGGTCACACAGTCCGAAGCCGGTAGTTATTTCGGCAGCGACGTAGTGTACATGGAAAAATTCCTCGACAACCCGCGCCATGTTGAAATCCAGGTGATTGGCGATGGCGAAGGCAATGCGATCTGTCTCGG
>CAIYIP010000502.1 GCA_903926285.1 uncultured Gammaproteobacteria bacterium | reverse complement strand
TTCAACAATAGGCATATATTTATTAACCAACTTTTATTAACCAACTTTTATTAACCAACTTTTCTTAACCAACTTTTCTTAACCAAGACAGTCAGTGAGTTTTATTTGTTCTTGATTTTGTCGCACTAGAATCTTAGAAGCTTGCACATACATCTATTCAGGAATTTGGGATGACAAAAAAAACCTGGCGCACGGTATGGATTTCGGATGTACATCTCGGCACTCACGGTTGCAAGGCAGAACTTCTCCATTCATTTCTCAAGTCCCACCATTGTGAACAGTTATATCTGGTGGGCGACATTATCGACGGTTGGCGCATCGCTACTGCCAAGTGGTACTGGCCATCGGCACACAATCAGGTAATGCGGCAGATATTACGCAAATCCGAGAAAGATAACACTCGCGTTACCTACATCACGGGCAATCATGATGAATTCCTGCGTGACTATATCGCAGAGCATAATTTTGTGATGGGGAATATCACGGTAGTTGATGAGGCAATTCATACGACTGCAAAGGGAGAGAAGTTGTGGATAGTACATGGCGATGCCTACGACGGCGTGACGCGCCATCACAAGTGGGTGGCACTGCTTGGTGATGCAGGTTACAACTTCCTGCTCTCATCAAATCGCTGGTTTAATATCGCGCGCAAATTATTCAAGTTGCCTTATTGGTCTTTGTCGAAAGCAATCAAGCACAAGGTAAAAAGTGCGGTCAGTTTCATCTTTGACTTTGAACATACCGTCGTCAAGGAAGCGCTCAAGCGTGAAGTCGACGGTGTTGTTTGTGGCCATATTCATCACGCCGAGAAAAAGCTGTTGAACGGCATCATGTATTACAACTGTGGCGACTGGGTGGAAAGTTGTACCGCGCTCGCGGAAGATGAACACGGCGAGATACAGATCATCTACTGGGGTGATATTGCGCATCACGCTGACAATATCGTCAGTCTCGACGACCATCGCGGCAGGGATTTGGCAAATCCCGGGACTTTATTGAGGACTAATATTTGAGGCATAAAAAAACCGCGAAATTCGCAGCTTTTTTATGTCCAGTGAGGATTGAGCTTACTGGATCGTTGGTGGTGCCGCGGCATCCAGCGATTCTGCTATTACGCAGTTATCAACTTTCATACATTCGTCCTTGAGCAGCTTGCCGGTTTCTGCGATAGGTTCGGGACGGGTGCCGCGATAGCCGGCAGGGAAAAGGCCCATCGCGAGGTCGTAAGGTGTGCGACCTGAGCTGTCCGTTACCTGTTGTACGGCGCCGTTATCAATCAGGAACTTCGCAATTTTGTTCCAGCCCAATTTTGCCGCAGCATGCAGAGCAGTCTGGCCATCGACCGTGCCCTGGCGCATGGCAGGTTGCAGGCCAGCACCGCGCTCGCTGTCGCTGAGCTGTGTGATCGGACGTTTCGCCGGATCACCGGTTACTGAATTTATATTGGCACCCTGTTCGAGAAGGATTTTCAGGGTTTCAATGCTGTCCTCCTCGGTTTTATAACGGCCACGAGTGGGTTCTGCGGCCCAGTCTATCCCTGCCACAATCAGCAACGGAGTATGGCCGCGCGCATTGGGCAGATCGACTAGCGCTCCGTGTTCCAGCAACAATTGTACTGACTTGGCATCGGCAGCACGCGCCGCACGGATCAGCGGTGTGGCGCCCTCCGCAAGGACGTTGTCGGCGCCGCGGTCAAAAACCGCATTGCGGTAAGGAGGGCGAACCTTCAACCGCATGTTGGGGTTGGCGCCACGCTCAAGCAGCATCTTCGCGATATCGTAACCGGTCAGCGCATCTTCCGATGGAATATCGGCACGGCCGCCGGTAGGCAAGGTATTCAGGTCGATCGCGTTGAACAACGGAGCCCGTCCAAATAGGTCCCACTGATTCACATCGGCACCGGCTTCGATCAGCGCCGCGGCTGTTTCAAAATGCAGGTTGATCAGCGCGAGATTCAGTGCGGAGATGCGGTCGGGGTCGGTCGCATTCAAATCGGCGCCGGCATCCGCGAGGATAGGTACACATTCGGAGCAGCCCTGACGTGCGGCATACAGCAGCGCCGAGAAGCCACCTTTGTTCATGTCTTTCGGACGCGGCTCGGACATGATGCGGCGGTCCCACAGTCTGGCTGCACCATGCGTATTGATATCCGCATCATGGTCGATCAACAGTTTGAGCATTTCCGGCTGGCTCTGCGCTGCCGCCCACATGATGGCCGACTGACCACCCCAGGATTCTTTCGCATTCACATCGGCACCGTGGTCCAGCAACAGTTTGGCCGCTGGTACGTTGCCTGAACGTGCTGCAATCATGAGCGCGGTTTCACCTTCTGGATTGGCCTGATTGGCATCGGCGCCATGGTCGAGCAGCATGCGCAGGATATCGACATTGCCCTGCATGGCTGCTTCCGCAAGTGGCGCAGCACCGTATGCATTCATGTGACCTGGATCTGCGCCGGCCTCGAGTAACTGCGCAACAAGATCGGTGTCGCCCTGGTAGACCGCATACAACAGCGCAGTGGAGCCGTCGGACTTCATTGCATCCACTTCCGTGCCTGTCGCAAGCAAGGCCAATGCCTCGTCACGTTCTCCAAGGCTCACCAGATCGGCGAGATTCGCGGCATTAACCGCTGTTGCAACTGCCAACAGCATGGCACCGGTCAGTTTGCATAGTTTCATACTTAATTTCATGCGCAACCTCTGCCTGTCTTTTTTAAATCGGCTGTAATCCGGTTTACTTATACTTCAGCGAACGAGCCTGTGCTGTCTCCGAACGATTCTTCGGGGATGCCCGCACGCTGCAACATGGTCAGCAGCAGGTTCGCCTGCGGGGTATCCTGCGGATACATCAGGTGCTGCCCACCCTTGATGGTGCCAGCGCCAAGCCCGAACAGCGCGTTTGGCTGCGGATCGTGGTTGTGACGGTCGCTGTTGCTCATGTTCGAGCCGAACAAAATGATGGAATTGTCGAGAACAGAACCATCGCCTTCGGGCATCGCATCCAGTTTTTCGAGGAAGTAGTTGAAGGTACTGGTGTGGAACGCCTGTACTTTGGCCAGACGCGCCATTTTGGCGGGATCGTTACCGTGATGGGACAGCGGATGGAAGGCTTCAGCCACACCCACGTTAGTATAGGTGCGCATGCTGACTTCTCGCTCCATCATAAAACTGGCCACGTTGGTCAGGTTGATCTGGTAGGCCACTGCGATCAAGTCGAACAGGATCTTCAGGTGATCCTCGAACGAGGAAGGGATGCCCACTGGTGCGTCGGGTATTGTCACATCGCTGAGATCCTGGCCCTTCATCATCTGTACCCGCCGTTCAATTTCACGCACAGATTCGAGGTAGTTGGATACCATGACTTTGTCGGCGGCGCCCAGTTTGCGTTGCAACGATGCGGCATCTCCCATTACGGAGTCGAGGATGCTGCCGGTTTGGTCGATGATGGCAGCACGTTCGGTAGTATTGTCGCCCTGACCAAACAGTTGAAAGAACATTTTGCGTGGATTATTTTCGCCTGGCAGCGCCTGCTGCGGTGTGCGGAACGACAGCGAATTGCCAAATGCACATGAGAAACCCGGTGCACAGGGGCCATTGGTAGCTGTGCTAAGTTCGATGGACGGGAAGGTAGTACCCTGGCCTATGCGCTGTGCAGCGATCTGGTCACACGTGAGTCCTTTGGTGGGATCGCTGGTGTCGCCGGGAGCAACGCAGCGCAGCCACGTACCCGCCACGATGCCGTGTGGATCATTACTCTCTGCGGGCTTGTTGCGCAGGCCGGACACGATGGTCATCCGATCCTTGAACTTAGCTGCCGGTGCGAGAATTTCCGGTATTTCAAATTCGCTACCAACCTGAGTAGGCGTCCAGCGATCCATAACCGCGCCGTGCGGAAAAAAGATATAGCCGAGGCGAGGCTGCGGTTTGGCTGCAGTCTGTGCCATGACCGTCGCTGCGGGAATCATCGCATCCAGTAGCGGCAGTGCAACTGCACTGCCCATTCCTCGCAGTACCATGCGGCGCGATAGATGTTTCTTGGTGATATACATTGCAGTCCCCCTCTTAATTAGTTGGGGTTTGTGGGCTGTTGACAGCCACATCCCCGGCATTTTCATTGCTGGCAACTTCAGGCACTTTTTTCTTCTGAAACAGGTTGGTTTCGATGATGCTCGTTACCAGTGTGGAAAAGCGGTAATCATCTTCTGCTGCAGCACGCACGACACTGCGGACCACCGGCATGTCGCGCGCTTCCATCGGCCGGCCCAGCGCATAGGTCATCAGCTTTTCGGTCAATGACTGCGCAAATAGGCTAGGTCTGGCCAGCAGTGCCGCACGCAGGTCCTGTGGGCCGTTGACGACACTGCCGTTTGGCATGATGCCAGAGGCATCTACCGGCTCTCCGGTATAGCGATCGCGGTCACGCCATCTGCCGACGGCGTCAAAATTATCCAGCGCAAAACCGAGCGGATCCATCACTGAATGACAGGCATTGCAGGTCGGGTTCGCGCGGTGCTGTTCGAGTCGAGCGCGCACGGTCGTCGCTATTGTACCTGCCGCATTTTCAGGCAGCGCTTCGACATTCGGTGGCGGCACCGGCGGTGGTGTGCCCATGATCGTTTCCAGAATCCAGGCGCCGCGCAGCACAGGGCTGGTGCGATTCGGATAAGCAGTTGCCATCAGGACGCCGCCTTTGCCGAGTAGTCCCCAGCGGTTGGTATCCGCAAGCTCGACGCGACGGAAGCGATCGCCCTTCACAGTGTTGATACCATAATGCAGCGCCAGGCGCTCGTTCAGGAACGTATAGTTCGCATCCATCAGCCGCATGATGCTCTGGTCTTCGCGGAACACACTGTCGATGAAGAGTGCAATTTCCTTGCGGAAATCGGGACGCAGATCGCCAGGACCAGACGCATAGGGGAAGATCTTGTCATCAGGGGTCAGTTCATCCAGCTTGCCGAGTTTCAGCCACTGTGCCGCAAAGTTTTCGGCCAGCGCCATCGAACGTGGATCTGCCAGCATGCGTTTTACCTGGCTTTCCAGCACCTCTGGATCCTTGAGCTTGTCGGCGATCGCGATTTCCAGCAATTCATCATCTGGCAGACTGCTCCACAGAAAGAAGGAAAGGCGTGACGCAAGATCCAGGCTGCTCAACTGGTAAACCGCGCCGGGATCCAGGTTGGCGGGCGCAACTTCTGCGCGGTACAGAAAGTTCGGGCTGGCCAGCGTGCGCGTCAGGGCCTGACGGATACCTTCCTCGAAACCTCCGATTTCCTTGCCCTTCGTGTAGAAGGCCATAAGTGGTGCCATGTCCTCATCAGTCAACGATCGGCGATACGCACGTGTGGCAACATTAGTGATGATTTCCGCGGCACAGAGACTTTCGGCACTTTCCTGCTGAGGGTAACAGCTGAAGAGTTTTTCCCGGGTCGGGGTTATGCTAATGCCTGCGGCAACATACGGGCCACGCACCTCCACTGACGGAATAGTCAGGATGCGATCCTGCACCGCGCCAGGAATGAAATGCTGCAGCGTGTCATCAGACTCGGCGAAGGTGCGGCGCACGAAGGTCACACCAATCTTGTGAGGGCCCGCAGTCGTGCTGAAACGGATATCCTTGGTGCGGCTGTTCATATCGACCAGTGGCTCGCCTTGGTCCTTGTCGAGGGCAATGCGGTCGGCATCGCCGCCAAGAATCGTTTCGTACACTTTCTCACCGTCCACGGTGACAATCATCTTGTTTTCGAATTCTATGTTGTACATCCATGCCGACAGATCAAAATCTCCGACATTAACCGCATACTCACCATCTGACGGGAACCAGTGTTCCACTAACATCCCGCCGCGCGTGCCCAGCGGCAGGCCGTCGATGTGAAATTGCTGGGAACCGCCGCCGATGGCACGTGCCGGCAGGATTTGTGGCGCTTTGTAAGCGACGCTACCGAGGGAAGGCGCGGGATCACCAACGACTTGCTCGGCTATTGACCGTGCAGCGGAGACGTACTGGTTGATAAACGCAGGTGAAACTTGCAGCGCATTGGCGATATTGTCAAAGCCGTCGGCGGTAGGATCTGCCGGCAGGATGTCGGCCGGGTTGACTTGTAATGCAAAAAGATCACGGATCGCATTCGCGTATTCCCTGCGATTGAGACGGTGAATTACCACATGTTCGGGGTCCCCTTCCTGCAGGCCAGCTTCATCCAGATAGGATTCCATCCACGCAATGAATGCATCGGTGCGCACTTCATCGGGACGGATCTTGTTTGGGGGGGGCATCATTCGGCCGCGCAGTTTCTTGAGTACTTTTTCAAACAGCTCAGGATTGCCGGGCACATCGCTCGGACGCACAGTAGTGAAATCCACGCCACCAAAAAAATCATCGAAGTTATGGCATTCGGTGCAGTAGTCCTCGAAATAGGGCCAAAACTGGTCAGCCTGCTGGAGTGCAGCAAAATCGTGTTGTGCGCCTGTGTCCTGAGCATGCGCGCCAGAGATGCTGCACAGGATGCCCAGGGCCATCACGGCAGAGGCCAGTGGCTTCCTGCTCACTCGCAGTGCTTTGTTTAGTGATAGGACGTTACGCATATCTGTTTCCGGTTAAAGCTTTGTGCTTTGTCTTTACGTTATACGGGCTTGCTGATTGTTTAGACTCGCTTTCACGTGTTCCTGTTGCAGCAATATGGGGGCGAATTGTGACCAAAACAGGGATTTTTCATGCATCCGGCGCGTAATGAGGAATCAGGCTCCAATGCGACAGCTCGATAAACATGTCCGCATTGCCGAATTTATCCTCATAAACTTCTGCAGGTCTGGCTGCAAGCGTCTCAGGTACACTGTTGGCCTTCATAAAAAGTTCACGGACTTTAGTGAAGATATCAGCATACATGTCGCGCATAACCACCAGTTCTGCCTTCGTCATTACTGGTCCACTGGCAGGTACTATGATTGTGCTGTCGTTGGCGATGCTGAGCAGGGTTTCGATACCGTCAACTAGCCCGCCGATCCAGC
>CAIYIP010000501.1 GCA_903926285.1 uncultured Gammaproteobacteria bacterium | reverse complement strand
CCGGCTCTGGCCGCTCGTACTATAAAACCCACGCTATTATTTACCCCAACCAGGAAGGCAGTTGGAAAAAATTCTGCAGAAACAAGCTGCCCTGCTGCATCAGCAGGCAATCACCAGCATCAAGCAGCATATGAATAATAAGTCCAATCCCAAGCAATCGAGTACGTGGAAAGATACTCAGTACAATATAAACAAGCACAAACGGCCAGGTGTGCAAGGGATGAAACCCCATGCTGCAACGCAAAGGGTCATATATCGGATTGGCCAGCAAGTGATCCACATCGACAATCATACCCAGCATCAGCAGCAAATAACTTTGCCAGCAGTGCTTGCGATAACAAACAGCGACGAATAATGCCGGCACGGCAAAATGCAGAAAGATATGGATGATTTTTGACTCTCCAGTTACAGCAAATTCTCAGACGAGTTTGCTTGCCTGATGAAAACGCAGCTGCCAGCACTGCATGTGTTTGCTGTAACACCATAGCGACGAGTGCATACTACCTTTGCTGGCAGATCTTTCAGGTATCACCTGCCGCGCATGATAGGTCACCAGGCGCAGGTCTGGGGTGAGTTCACATGCCTCGAATTGATCCAGCTCCCAGCGTGCCCGGGGATCTTTTTGCAAAAGCCATTGCCGCACGGCTTCACGATTGCTGCGCCCTGCGCTGGAAACTTCCTGAAAGTCGTGAGCCAGCATCAACTCCAGCAAATCCGGCTGGCGAATAAAATCCGTATGCAGTAATGCTGTTTCGCAAGCCTGCATTTGCGCAAATATATTCATAGCTGCGGAACTCGGGCGTGTCCAAGCCCCATGGCCTGCCGACTCAGGTAATGTTTCAGAGGAGGCAGCAGGTCGATGCTTGCCATGCCGGATTTTCGTGCCCAAGCCAGGAAGATATTGTCACTGGAAAAAAGCCGCGTCATGTAATCACTGAAACTGATTGTGTCCAGCTGATCCCTCTGCACAGCCCGCAGATATTTCTGTAACTGCGGGAAGCTGCCCGGACTTACACCCATCTGCATCGACTCAGCAATATTATGCGAAAGTGCCATCGCATCACGCAGCGCCAGATTAAAACCTTGACCCGCAACCGGGTGCAGGGAGTGTGCAACATTGCCGAGCAGCACCAGCCCCGGACGAATCTGTTCCTGCGCAACTTGCAACGATAAGGGATAAACGGACCGCTTGCCGATTCTGGTAAAAGTACCGACCCTTTGACCGAATTCCTTCTGGAGTTGCGCGAGTAGATCCTTGTCGTTCATCGCTATAATTTCTTCAATGCCATCGCTCGCATGTGTCCAGATTAATGCCGCCCTGTGTTGACTGTCATGATCCGCAAGCGGTAACAGTGCCAGTGGCCCCTTGGGAGTAAAACGTTCATACGCTCGGCCACCGTGCGGCGCGGAAAAAGCCACGTTGGCAATCAGCGCGCTTTGTTCATACGCAGTACGCTGATGATATATTCCCAATTGTTCACACAGCGTGGAACGGCCACCTTCGGCAAGTATCACCAAAGATGTCGTAATCATGGTCTTTGCAGATACGTCGTCACTTGTGTCTGAGTTCTTCATGCCAGACAACTCGAGCTGCATGCCCGCGGCGCAAGGTTTGATACTGGCAACCGTGACCGGGGCGCACAGCTCTAATCCGCTCGCTTCCAGTAAGGACTGATTCAATATCTGGCCAAGGCTTGCGTTTGCCACGACGTAGCCAAGAGCATCAACTCCTTCATCACTTGCATTGAGTTGCACACTGCCAAAACGACCCTGGTCCGAAACATGGATATGCGTAATAGGCTCTGCTGATGGCAATAAACTTTTCGCCAGGTCCATCTGCGCGAAATAAGCCATCGTGCCAGCGGAAAGAACGGTGCTGCGGGTGTCAAAGCCAGGTTGTTGTGGCGATTTGTTGCTGAAAACTGGACTTGCTTCCACGAGCAGCAGCTTGAGCTTGCTGGCGGAGCTGCTCTTGGTCAATACACAAGCCAGACTTGCACCGACCATGCCAGCACCCACTATTACGACGTCATAATGCTTGGTGTCTGTAACGCTCATGCTGGTCCTTTTTGCGCAGGGATGTTCACACTTTGGCCATGAAGGCTTCAATTTCCCGCACCGTTTTAGGCAACCCACTCGTCAGTACTTCATAACCATTGCGAGTGACAGCGACATCATCTTCTATACGCACACCGATACCCCGCCAGCGGACTTCGACATTTTTGTTATCTGGAGCAATGTATAAGCCTGGCTCAACTGTGAGCACCATGCCGGGTTCGAGTTCGCGCCACTTGCCTTCGATTTTGTAATCGCCTACATCGTGCACATCCATGCCCAGCCAGTGCCCTGCGCGATGCATGTAAAAATCCTTGTAGGCACCACTTTCGATCAGAGTATTAACAGAACCTTTCAGGAGACCTAGTTTAACTAGCCCCTCGGTTAGCACTTTCACGGTTGTATCGTGCGGTGTATTCCAGTGATTGCCGGGCATTACTGTTTCAATAGCCGCGAGTTGCGCTTCGAGCACGAGTTCGTAAATAGCTTTTTGCTCAGGTGAAAATTTGCCGTTGATCGGAAAAGTGCGGGTTATATCTGAAGCGTAATATTCATATTCACAGCCCGCATCTATCAACAGCAGGTCACCGTCCACCAGGATCTGGTTATTCTCGTTGTAATGCAGAATACAGGCATTAACACCGCCAGCCACTATCGATGTGTAGGATGGCGCGCTGCACCCTGAGCGAAAAAATTCGTGCATGAATTCGGCTTCCACCTGAAATTCATTGAGGCCTGGCTTGCACATCTGCATGGCGCGCTTATGTGCGCGCACAGCAATCTGGCCGGATTCGCGCATCAGATCAACTTCGGCTTTGGATTTAATCAGGCGCATTTCGTGCAACAGATGGTCAAGCACCATGAATTCACCCGGTGAATGCGCGCCACTGCGAACTTTTTTGCGAATAACTTTGACCCACTCCATGACCCTGTGATCGAACTGCTCATCCTTGCCCATAGCGTAGTACACGCGTTCACGACCTTCAATGAGGCCTGGCAAAATGTCGTCGATGTCGGAGATCGGAAAAGCATCGTCCATGCCGAGTTGCGCAATAGCGGCTTCAGGTCCGAGCAATTTACCGGTCCACAGCTCTTTCACCGGATCTTTTTCCTGACAGAACAACAGGCACT
>CAIYIP010000500.1 GCA_903926285.1 uncultured Gammaproteobacteria bacterium | reverse complement strand
GATGCGGCACAGCTGATTGCTATTGAGGAAGCAGCGCTCAATAAATTATGGCAAGCAGTGGCCACCTGCACTCCGATCAAGTGTCGCGAACTGTGGATGGACGCATATGAAAGCTGGTACTACCGACAAATACTCAATGGCATTGCCGTCCTGCGCCCCAAGCGTCTGATGTCCGATGCCCAGCAGCGACCACGCGCACAATATCTGTTCTGCATGGATGAGCGCGAAGAATCCATTCGCCGCGCTGTCGAGGAACATGGCCCTGAATACCAGACTTTTGGACTGGCCGGTTTTTTTGGCGTTGCCATCGACTACCAGGGTTTGTACGATCACAAGCCAGCCGCGTATTGCCCGGTAGTGGTGACACCCGCACATGAAGTCCATGAAACGCCGCTTTATACCCATCGTGACTGGCATGAACTGCGCAACTCGCTACGCAATGCCTGGCGCTATGCACGTCGCCGTATCCACTTCGAATCACGTACCCTGAGCGGAGGCGCCTCGTTGTCGTTGTTGCTGGGGCCCTACTTTGCGGTAGTTGCAGCAATCCGTATTCTGCTGCCACGCGGCTCCCTGACTGCACACCAACGTGTTACCGAAAAAGTATCACCGGTACCGGCTACACGCCTGTTGGCCGTTCGTGACAACAATTCGTCCATCCGCACCGAACGCGGAAAGCTGCTGGGTTTTACGCTCGAAGAAGCTACCGAACGTGTCACCAACGTATTACGCAGCATAGGTCTTGTGGATAATTTTGCGCCGGTCGTGATCGTGCTGGGCCATGGTTCCACGAGCCTCAATAACCCGCATGAATCGGCGCATGACTGTGGCGCTTGCGGTGGCAGGCGCGGTGGCGCCAATGCACGTTTGTTTGCGGGTCTGGCTAATCAACCCGAAGTGCGAATAGCGCTGCGGGACAAAGGCATCATCATTCCGGCCGACACCTGGTTTGTCGGCGGCCTTCATGACACCGCTGATGACAATGTTTCGTACTCTGATCTTGCCGACCTTCCTCATGCACTTGTGGATGCCTTTGAACAAGCTGACCATATACTTGACCTCGGTCGTCGCATGAGCGCGGCTGAACGTTGCCGCCGTTTTCATAATGCCAGCCTGCCGATTACACCGGATGACGGCTTGCATCACGTAGAAACCCGCGCACGCCAATTGGCGCAACCACGACCAGAATATGGCCATTGCACGAATGCGGTAGCTGTAGTCGGACGCCGCTCGCTGACGCGTGGGCTGCACCTTGATCGCCGCGCGTTCCTGATCAGTTACGATCCCACGATAGATCCTGAACACCAATTGCTTGAACGTATTCTTGCGGCAGCCGGACCTGTCGGTGCCGGCATCAGTCTCGAATATTATTTTTCTGCGGTCGACAACGAACGTTATGGCTGCGGCACTAAGCTGCCCCACAACGTGATTGGCCTGCTCGGCATCATGAATGGTCACAAGAGCGATCTGCGTACTGGCTTACCGCTTCAGATGGTGGAATTACACGAACCCATGCGCCTGCTGATTATTGCCGAATCAACACCTGAGGCACTACTGGGAATTGCCGGGCGCCAGGCTGAAGTACGCGAACTTGTCGTCAATCGCTGGGTGCAGCTGGCCTGTGTCGATCCTGATACTGGTGCTATGCATATGTTTACCGACCAGGGTTTTGTGCCGTACGTTCCCGATAAACATGATATCCCGCTCTATGATAATTCTGCGGCACGCCATGGCATGCATCGCCAGCATCTGACACCTGTGCTGGTTGCAGCAGCCCTCAACCGTGGTGCCAGCAAACCACCACCCAACGCCGCACAAAAAATGGAGCACCAGACACGTGATGCCTGATATGTTGCAATGGGGTCTTGTACTAAGCATCGCCGGCCCCCTGTTTTGCTCCCTTCTGGTCGGCTTATTGCTACTGGCTCGCAGTCACTGGCTGACTGAAAACGCCGTTTATAAACTCTGCAACTGCGGATTGTTGCTCGCTTTTTTAGGCAGCCTGATGGTATTGGTTGCCCATCGTTTCAGCGGCACTGCCATCGAGGTCGATTTTGGCCACTGGATCAGCATCGGCGATTATGAAATTCCAGCTCTGCTGTATGTCGACAGACTGGCGCTGGTATTTTCTCTGCTGGGCTCAGCACTGACGCTGTTGGTTGCGCGTTTCTCGCAAACCTATCTGCATAAAGAAGCGGGTTTCGCGCGCTTCTTTATGCTGCTCGGCATATTTGCCACAGGCACCCAGCTTGTTGCCTTTGCGGGCGCACTGGATCTGTTTTTTGCGGGCTGGGAGGCAATCGGCATTTGTTCTGCGCTGTTCATCGGATATTTTTATGAACGCGAAGAACCCGTGCGTTCTGCAGTCAGGGCTTTTACCACTTATCGAATTTGTGATGCGGGTTTTCTGGTTGCGATAGTCAGCATTCATGAACTGCTTGGCTCAACCAGTATTTCGGGCCTGATGGCAGCCGAAGATCTGGGAGGCGTCACCGTAACATTGATTGCCGTCATGCTGATGCTTGCGGCGTTCGGCAAATCGGCGCAATTGCCGTTTTCGTCCTGGCTGCCACGCGCGATGGAAGGACCAACACCATCAAGCGCACTGTTTTATGGTTCGGTATCGATTCATATTGGCCTGTTTCTGCTGCTGCGTATTTCTCCTATTCTCGAAGCGGCACCGGTGGCTCGGGCGCTCGGCATCGTGGTGGGGATTGCCACGGCAATTTATGCTGCCTCCGTTGCGCGTACCCACACAGATGCAAAAGGAGCGCTGGCGCACGCCACGCTCGCACAGACTGGCCTGATACTCGCGGAAATTTGTTTCGGCTTTACCACCTTTGCCTTGATCCATCTTGTTTGCCATGCGTTATTGCGTGTATGGCAGTACCTGCGGGCGCCCAACACGATGGCGGATTCGCATGAGTTTGGCCATCAAGCACATACGCCAAGCCTTCTTGAAAAGGTATTGCCGCGAACTTCCAACTGGCTGTATGCACAGTCGCTGCATCGCTTCCGCCTGGATGATCGCATGGACAGCACCATTGCTCCTGTATTGTGGCTGGCTGAAAGTCTGGCGCGCTGGGACGAACTATTGCGCCGGAGTCTGAGCCGGCGCCAGGACCCTAACTCATGAGTGGACATGCCGGTTTTATCCTTTCCTTTATTGCCTTTTCAGCAGTCCTGCTCGCTGCACCGCTGTTAGCTGCGGGTCTGCGCACGCGTTCAAACTGGATATCTGCCGCCTGTATGCTTGGTGTGCTGACCTTTGCGTTGATTACAAGCAATGGCGTCCTGGCCTACCTGGCGCTGGCGCTGGTAACAGCAATACACGCGGCATCAGCCTGGCACAAGGCACCCACTGGTGCCCTGTATCTGCTGGCAGCCGCAGCCACACTGGTTGCTACTGCTCTGGCGCTCGCGTTTGCCTCAGACACGCTTGCGTTCGGGCTGTCATGTGTAGCACTAGCCCTGCGCGCAGGCCTGGCACCGTTCCATGCAGGCGTGGCGGAAATGTGTATGAAACAACGCGAACTGCTATTGCAGCAAAGCAGCTCCTTGCTGATTCTCGTACTTGCGCATCTCTATTACATTGACCATTTGCCGATTGCGTATGAAATGGCGCCCATGCTCGTCATCTGGGGTGCACTGCTGACGCTAGTCTATGCCCTCACTGCGCTTGTCCAACGCGAACTCGGCGGCCTGCTGCGCTCTTCAACACTCATGCATGCGGGCATGTTATATGCGGCTGTTGGTGCCGGTGCGCGAGGCCACTATGGTGCTGCGCTGCTGGTAGCGGTTTCTGTGGTGTTTGCTTTGGGCGGACTTGCGCTAACGATTTCGGCACTGGAAGCGCGTGTGGGTAAAATTTCCCTCACCGGTCCTGGTGTAGGCCGCGCACGGGCTTTTCCGCGCCTCGCTGCCGCCTTTGCTTTTTTTGGTGGCGCCAGCGTTGGCATGCCCGGCACTGCAGGTTTCATTTCCGATGATGTGTTGTTACACGCATTGTGGGAGGAAAGTCCGGCGGGAGCGATAATCATTATTTTTGGCAGTGCCATTCTTGCAGTTGCCACGCTGAGCATACTCGCCAAAGCGTTCTTCGGCCCTCCGATGCGCGTACATACGCCCGATCTGTCGCTGCAGGAACGCAGCATAGTGGTGCTCCTGGTAGTACTCCTTCTCGGCCTTGGCCTTGCACCGCAGCTACTGGTGGGAGTTGCCGAACTCGTGCTTGGCAATACAATTTAGGCAACTCATCTCCTGCAGTTCTGTGCCGTGATGGAAAGTGGTTAATTTCCGGGGTCAGGCTGTCGTTATCTACACCAGTCTTACAATTGCTTTCAGAAAGTTGGTATCGGGCCGTCACTATGCAAGTTCGTGACTTCATGACAAGCAAGGTCGTCTGCGTAGAGCTTGATGACACGCTACAGATGGTAAAGGAAATTTTTGACAACACCCGCTTCCATCATCTGCTGGTTGTTGACAACAATAAATTGCATGGCGTTATTTCCGACAGGGACTTGCTTAAGGCGCTCAGTCCCAACATAGGATCGGCACAAGAAACTGATCGCGATGCCGCCACCTTGAAGAAACGCGCACACCAGATCATGAGCCGCGACCTCGTTACATTGAAACCTGATGCCAGTCTCCACGATGTGGTCGATGTCTTTACGTCTTACCGGATTTCGTGTGTGCCGATTGTCGATCAGCGCGGCAATCTTGAAGGGATAGTTTCCTGGCGGGATCTGCTGAAGTTTGTGCGAGCTTAAATCTTTCAATTGGTCCGTGTGGCTGTAGACTGCCCTGACGCTTCGTTTTCACCCTTCTTGATTTGCCTGTAACTGCAGGAACCAGACAAAGGCTAACCTAATTCAGCCACACTCGCGCATTACGAAACATACGCATGGTCGGGCCATCTTCCTGCCAGGCTTCGCTACGCCAGGAATTGGTGACGGCGCGAAACACCCGTTCCGGATGCGGCATCATGATGGTGAAGCGGCCATCACTGTTGCAAAGACCCGCTATACCCTGAGGCGAACCATTTGGATTCGCAGGATATTGTTCAGTGACCTTGCGGTAGTTATCCACGTACTGCATGACTAATGTTCCGCTCTGCAGTGCAGCATTCATACTTCTGTCACTGCTGAATTGGGCCCTGCCTTCGCCATGGGCGACAGCAACCGGGAAACTCGAACCCTGCATGCCAGCTAGCAACACGGATGGGCTCTCCTGAATGGTCACCATGACAGTACGGCCTTCAAACTGTTCTGACGCGTTACGCACAAAATGTGGCCAGTGTGCAGTGCCCGGAATAAGCTCATGCAGGTTCGACATCATCTGGCAGCCATTACAGATACCGAGCGCAAGGGTAGACTGCCGATTAAAGAATTGTTCAAACTGCAGGCGGGCACGCGTGTTGAACAGTATGGACTTCGCCCAGCCTTCACCAGCTCCGAGCACATCGCCGTATGAGAAACCGCCACAAGCTGCGAAGGCATTAAAATTGTCGAGCGTGATACGTCCGCTGATGATGTCGCTCATATGGACATCCACTGCTTCAAAGCCGGCACGGTGAAAGGCAGCAGCCATTTCCATCTGCCCATTCACGCCCTGATCTCGCAGGATCGCAATGCGGGGTTTTTCGCCTCTGCGGATATAAGGAGCCGCTATGTCGTCATTGATATCGTAACCCACCTTGGCGTGAAGACCGGGGTTATCGTTGTCGAAGATCTGATCGTATTCCTGCTGGGCACAAAGTGAATTGTCGCGCAGCGACTGGATCTGGTAACTCGTCTCGGCCCACACACGTTGATAATGGGTTCTCGTAGCCTGCAACACTGACTTTCCGGCGAAATTGAAATTGATGATGTCAGCTTCGACTACCGTGCCTATCGCAAAACAGATATCGCCAAGGCCCCTGTCGTCAGCGAGCTCCCGGACCTGCTCCAGATGCGCATCACTCACCTGCAGCACAACACCCAGTTCTTCCGCAAATAATGAATCCACTACCTGGCCGGCGCTCGTAATATTGTCGAGATTGATGTCGAGACCACAGTGGCCAGCAAAAGCCATTTCCACCAGCGTGGTAAACAGGCCGCCATCAGAACGGTCGTGATAGGCCAGCAACAGATTGTGCTCAAGACATTCCTGGATGAAATCGAAAAAGCGTTGCAGGTCACTTGCGCTATGAAGGTCTGGGGCTACTGCCCCCAGCTCACCATAAACCTGTGCCAATGCTGAGCCACCCAGTCGATTGGAGCCGAGACCGAGATCGACCAGCAGCAAGGTCGTGGGTCCCTTGACCGTACAAAGTTGTGGCGTGACCGTCTTGCGCACATCCAGTACAGGAGCAAACGCTGAAATAATCAGAGACAGTGGAGCTGCCATGCTTTTTTTCGTGCCGTCACTGTCTTCCCACACAGTACGCATCGACATGGAATCCTTGCCCACAGGAATAGTAATGCCGAGCTCAGGACACAACTCCATGGCAACGGCGTTTACGGTGGCATATAACTTTTGATCCTCACCCGGATAACCCGCTGCTGCCATCCAGTTGGCGGAGAGGCGCACATCACTGAGCTTCTCAATCCGCGCAGAGGCAATGTTGGTTATTGCTTCGGCAATTGCCATGCGACCTGAAGCAGGCGCGTTGAGCAAAGCCAGTGGTGTGCGCTCACCCATTGCCATGGCTTCGCCTTTATAAGTGTCGTAGGCAAGAGTGGTGACTGCAGCATCTGCGACCGGCACTTGCCACGGACCAACCATCTGTTCGCGCGCAATCATACCCGTAATAGAACGGTCGCCAATGGTGATCAGAAAACTTTTGCTCGCAACTGCAGGTAGCCGCAACACCCGATCTGCAGCATCAGCCAGACTGATAGCCAGAGTCGAAAAACTCTTGAATCGCGGACGCAGTGTTGTGGCTGTGCGATGCATCTTGGGAGGTTTGCCAAACAGCAGCGACATTGGCATGTCGATAGGTTCGTTGCAGAAATTAACATCCACAAGACTCAGATGCTGTTCTGCCGTCGCTTCTCCTACCACCGCAAATGGGCAGCGTTCGCGTGCACATATCTGTGAAAAGCGCTCCAGTTGCTCAGGAGCAACTGCCATCACATAACGTTCCTGGGCTTCATTACACCAGATTTCCAGAGGCGACATCTGCGCCTCGGCCGACGGAATATCACGCAGGTTGAAGCGGCCACCGCGTTCGCCATCCTTGACGAGTTCGGGCAAGGCATTGGAAAGGCCACCTGCGCCAACATCATGAATGAAACAAATCGGATTGTGCTCGCCAAGTGCCCAGCACTTATCGATCACTTCCTGGCAGCGTCGCTCCATTTCCGCGTTGTCGCGCTGCACCGAGGCAAAATCCAGATCGAGTGCGCTGGAGCCAGCTGCCATGGAAGACGCAGCGCCACCACCGAGGCCAATCAGCATTGCAGGACCACCAAGCACTATTAGTTTGGCACCTACCGGAATTTCCTTTTTCTCCACATGCTGCGCGCGAATATTGCCGTACCCACCGGCAATCATAATGGGTTTGTGATAACCGCGAATTTCAGTCACCTTATCGACGCCAGTAGCTGCTTGCGCAGTCTGCATTTCGAACGTACGGAAGTACCCACACAGGTTAGGGCGACCGTATTCGTTGTTGAATGCGGCTCCGCCAACGGGACCTTCAAGCATGATATCCAGGGCTGAAGCAATATGGCCCGGCTTGCCATAATCCGTTTCCCAGGGCTGGATAAAACCCGGAATTTTCAGGTTCGACACCGTAAAACCCGTCAGTCCAGCCTTGGGCTTACCGCCGATACCGGTCGCACCCTCGTCGCGAATCTCACCGCCGGATCCAGTTGCTGCACCCGGATAAGGCGCGATTGCTGTCGGGTGATTATGAGTTTCGACCTTGATCAGGACATGAATCGGCTCGTGATGAAAGTTGTAGGTATTGCTGTCGGGGTCCGGGAAAAAACGGCCAGCGGTAAAGCCGCTAAAAACAGCTGCGTTATCTTTGTAGGCTGACAATATGCCCTTGCTGTTGCAGGCATAAGTGTTGCGGATCATACCAAACAGGGAGCGTTCCTCTGCTTGACCATCAATGGTCCAGGAAGCATTAAAAATCTTGTGCCGGCAATGTTCGGAATTGGCCTGGGCGAACATCATGAGTTCAATATCATTCGGATTGCGGCCGAGCTCCTTGAAGCTGCGCATCAGATAGTCGATTTCATCGTCAGCCAATGCGAGGCCCAGTTTCTGATTGGCGTCAACCAAGGCAGATTTGCCATTTTTGATCACAT
>CAIYIP010000499.1 GCA_903926285.1 uncultured Gammaproteobacteria bacterium | reverse complement strand
GGCCAAATCAAGAATACGATTACCAAATTTGAAGGGATGAGGAACGGTCATTTCTGTTATTACCTGAAAAACAAAAAGGGCTCCCGAGAGCCCTTTTGTCGCAATCTACTTACTCGTCTTAATGTTCGCTTGCAGGACCGCCAATAGGCGATTTTGGATTGGGCTTGACCTCAGGATTTTCACCGACAGGTTTACCTGAGCGATAATCATCGTGCCAATCGGCGGGCTGTCTTGGTTTACGCCCGGCCATAATGTCGTCTATCTGTCCAGCATCGATAGTTTCGTATTCAAGCAGGGCATCTTTCATTGCCTCAAGATTGTCACGGTTGTCTTCCAATATCTGCTTGGCCCTTGAGTAGCAGGTATCGATGATGGAACGAACTTCTTCATCAATCATGCGTGTGGTTTCGGACGAGAGCACCTTGCCACCGCCAGCGCCGCCCCGACCTAAAAACAACTCTTCTTGCTCATCATCATACTGCAAGGGCCCAAGACGCTCGGACAAGCCCCACTTCTTGACCATATTATGGGCCATGGAAGTTGCACGCTGGATGTCATTGGAGGCGCCGGTAGTGACGCCATCTGGCCCCAGTGTCAGCTCTTCCGCAATACGGCCTCCATAAAGGCTGCATATCCTGCTCAGAATACTTTGCTTGCTATGACTGTAACGATCTTCCTCAGGCAGGAACATGGTGACACCCAAGGCTCTGCCGCGCGGAATTATACTTACTTTGTAAACAGGATCATGTTCGGGGACAACTCGTCCCACGATTGCATGACCCGCTTCGTGATAGGCGGTATTCAATTTTTCTTTGTCAGACATAACCATGGATTTACGCTCAGCGCCCATCATGATCTTGTCTTTGGCTTTCTCGAACTCTTCCATAGTAACGCGCTGCTTACCGGACCTGGCAGCAAACAAAGCCGCTTCATTCACAAGGTTAGCGAGATCTGCACCTGAGAAACCTGGAGTTGCACGCGCGATTACAGATTCGACTACACCGTCAGAAATTGGCACTTTGCGCATATGTACTTTCAAAATTTGTTCGCGACCACGGATGTCCGGCAAGCTAACAACCACCTGGCGATCAAAACGGCCTGGTCGCAGCAGCGCCGGGTCAAGTACATCAGGACGGTTGGTGGCTGCAATTACAATTACGCCATCATTGCTTTCGAAACCATCCATTTCGACAAGCAGCTGGTTCAGAGTCTGCTCACGCTCATCGTGACCACCACCTACTCCGGCACCTCGATGGCGACCTACAGCATCAATCTCATCGATGAAAATAATACATGGCGCCTGTTTTTTCGCCTGATCAAACATGTCACGAACACGCGAAGCACCTACACCGACAAACATTTCAACAAAGTCAGAGCCTGAAATGGAGAAGAAAGGAACCTTGGCCTCACCTGCAATCGCTTTCGCAAGAAGAGTTTTACCGGTACCCGGCTGCCCAACCATCAATACGCCACGCGGGATACGACCGCCAAGACGCTGGAACTTGTCTGGCTCGCGCAGGAAATCCACCAATTCTTTAACATCTTCCTTGGCCTCATCGACACCAGCAACATCGGCAAACGTTACCTTTACCTGATCCTCACTCAGCATCTTGGCCTTGCTTTTACCAAAGGCCATTGGCCCACCTTTGCCCCCCACGCCACCACCTTGCATTTGCCGCATGAAGAACATGAATACAGCAATGATGATGAGGATCGGAAAAGCAGAGATTAGCAATTGAGTCCAAATACTGGGCTGGTCAGGCTCGCTACCCTTGACGCGCACATTGTGTGTTATCAGGTCGTCAATCAGCTTTGGATCTTCTATATATGGACGGATGGTAGTGAATACCGAGTTATCGGAGCGCTTGCCAACAATACTGACACCGCTGATTGTGACTTCGCTGATCTGGCCAGCCTGCACTTCCTTGATAAAATCGGAATAGATCAGCTGTTCAGTGGTTGAAGGGCGACTGAAATTCTGGAAAACTGTCAGCAGAACGGCTGCGATAATCATCCAAAGCAATAAGTTTTTTACCATGTCACTCAAGGCCTGAGTCCTCTTTTGGCAGACTGATATCCAGAATGGGTATACAGCTGGTTACGTTCGATTCGTTATACTGGATTGATCTGGTCACACAACTTCAGTTTTCCAATTATTACGGTGGTTTAGGCATAAAAATTAAGATCATTCTGCACGAAAAACCACTTTCCGCCTATCTTCGCCCAGGCCTTGCAGCCGGGACGGTATTGAATTGTGACACAGTGAGCGTTTGAACAATTCTGCTTTTTCAGCTCAGGACAGGTTACTTAACCTTACTTTCGAGCTAGCTTCCAGGCTTAAAACCTTTGGCTAAAATATAAACTTCCCGAGAACGGGACCGGGATAGATCGGAAAGCACACGTCTGAACTCCAG
>CAIYIP010000498.1 GCA_903926285.1 uncultured Gammaproteobacteria bacterium | reverse complement strand
CTCGATGGCCCATGGTTATTTTCTCGCCACGGGCAAACCGGCAGCTGTGATGGTGCACGTTACGGTCGGCACGGCGAATGCGCTGTGCGGCCTCATGAATGCAGCGCGCGACCAGGCGCCTATCTTGCTGACCGCAGGCCGCACGCCAAGCACCGAAACCGGCCATATCGGATCGCGCAATGCGAGCATCCACTGGGGCCAGGACAGCTTCGATCAGGGGGGCATCGTGCGCGAATGGGTGAAGTGGGATTATGAATTGCGTCCGGGTCAGCCGGCGGAAGAAATTGTAGGCCGTGCGCTCGACATCGCGATGAGCGAACCCAAGGGCCCGGTGTATCTGTGTATGCCACGCGAAGTGCTCGGCGATCTTACCGACAAGAAACCTGCGCCACCGCGTCCGCGTGCACTTGGTGCGCTGCTCTCCACACCTTCTGTTGAGGGGATTCGCCAGACTGCAGAGTGGCTGGCAAACGCGGAGTTTCCGCTGATCATCAGCTCGAGCACAGGCCGCGATCCGCGCAACGTTGCGGCACTCAGCCGCATTGCGCAGCAGTATGGCATTGGCGTGGCGCTGCCTGGCGAGCCCGGTGCACGGGAACTCAATGTGCCCACGACACATCCGATGTTTCTCGGCGTGCATCCGGCTGACGCAATTGCAAAAGCCGATGTGATTGTCGCGATTGATTGCGAAGTACCGTGGTGGCCAAGCAAGGTGACGCCGCGCGCCGATGCCAAACTGATCCAGATTGCTCCCGATCCGTTCTTCAATCGTTATCCTGTGCGTGGCTTCCAGATGGATCTGGCGATTGCAGGTTCGTCGTCGCTGGCCCTCGTGCAGCTCGAAAAAGAACTTGCAGAGCTGTGTGCTGGCAAGCAGGACAAAGTCAGCAGCCGGCAGCAGCAATTCACAAAAATTTCGTCAGCGCGTGCCACTAAACAACAAGAACTCGTCAAAGCAGTTGCTGCTCGCGTGCCACTGCATCCGGCCTGGATTGCGCATTGCGTGAACGAGGTGCTCACAAAAGATACCATCATAGTGAATGAAATGGGCGTACCTCTGGATTTTCTGACGCTCGAAGAACCACGCTCGTATCTGTCGAGCAGTCTGGCCGGAGGCCTTGGTTTTGGCCTTGGCGCTGCGGTGGGCGCCAAAATCGGCGCACCCGCCAAAAATGTGATCCTGCTCGTGGGTGACGGCTCGTACATGTTTGGCTGTCCAACAGCAGCGCATCATGTTGCGAGTATGTATCAGCTGCCCACGACTACGCTCGTGATGAACAATGCACGCTGGAATGCGGTGCATCGTTCGACGCTTGGCATGTATCCAGAAGGACTCGCGTCGAAAGAAGCCATGATGCCGCTTGTGTCGCTAGGCACTTCGCCCGAGTATCAGGACATCATGAAAGCCTGTGGTGGTTATGGCGAAAAAGTGGAAGCACCCGAGCACTTGCTCGCCGCACTCAAGCGCTGCCTCGCAGCAAATGCCAACGGCCAGGCCGCGCTGTTGAATCTTGTGACCAGCGACTGAGCCATGCTGACTTTTTTGCTAGCGTCTGCGCTGCTCACACTCGCGCCTGGTCCAGACAATCTTTTTGTGCTGACGCAATCGGCGTTGTACGGACCCAAGGCCGGCATCCTGATCACGCTCGGGCTTTGCACCGGACTCATCATGCACACCACTCTCGTCGCTCTCGGGGTTGCAGCAATCTTCATGGTGAGTACAACTGCGTTCGTTGTGCTCAAGCTTGCTGGTGCTACTTACCTGCTTTATCTCGCGCGGCAACTTTTGCGTTCGTCTGCAATGGCGGCTGAGCGATCAACGTTGCCTGCACTCACTCCGCGCCAGTTATATGTGCGTGGCATCCTGATGAATATTTCCAATCCCAAAGTGGCAATTTTTTTCCTCGCGTTCCTGCCGCAGTTTGCCAAACCCGAAGCCGGGGCGATGCCGCTGCAGTTGCTCACCTTGGGACTGAGCTTTATAGGG
>CAIYIP010000497.1 GCA_903926285.1 uncultured Gammaproteobacteria bacterium | reverse complement strand
GGCGTGTCTGGTCTGCACGGTTCCGCTCCTGACGGGCAATGAACCTGATACGTTCACGCACCCCAACGTTGTAAGCAAGAGCACTACCATGAATGCAAGCAAAGAAACCAACGCAGTAAACGCACACACAGGAGGCTGAGCATGTTCATCAGCAAGAAACATCTCTCACGACGTATGGTGTTAAGAGGCGCAGGCGCAGCAATCGCATTGCCCTTGCTGGACGCAATGATCCCCGCGAGCACCGCTCTGGCGCAAACAGCTGCTGCGGCAAATCCGCGTTTGGGTTTTATCTACTTTCCACATGGTGCTGTGATGCATGAGTGGGTGCCGAAGCAAACCGGCGCGGGCTTTGAATATTCCCGCATCCTGAAACCACTGGAGTCGCTCAACGACTATGTCACCGTAGTCAGCGGCCTGCGCAACAAGGGCGGCGAGAGCAGTAATCCTCACGGCATCATTGAAGAAACCTGGCTGACGTGTGTGCCACCAGCCGACAGACGCGGCAACGTCGGCATTTCCGCAGACCAACTTGCGGCGGCGGCCATTGGCCAGAAAACCCCGCTGCCATCACTGGAACTGTGTGGCGAGCCCGGCGGCGCGATTTCCTACCGCACGCCGCAGCAACCGCTGCCGCTCGAAGGCAATCCACGCAAAGTGTTCTATACGATGTTTGGTCAAGGCGACACTTATGAAGATCGCATCGCCATTCTCGGCCAGTCGCAGAGCCTGCTGGATTATGTGAAAGCTTCCACCGAGAGCCTCAATCGCAAACTTGATCCTGCCGACCGCGTGCGTGTAAGTGATTACCTCGACTCCGTGCGCGAAATCGAGCGCCGCATCGAAAATCTCGAAGCCGGCGCGCGCGAACTCAGCGACCTGCCCGATGCACCGATTGGACCACCGGAAGATTTCACCGAGTTACTGGATATCCAGTTCGAAATGCTCGCGCTGGCCTTCCAGACCAACCAAACCCGCGTAATCTCCATGCGCATGATCAAGGAGGCCAGCATGCGCGTATTCTCGAATGTTGGCATCAACGAAGCCTTCCACCCGCTGTCGCATCATCAGGACGACCCGGAGAAATGGGAGAAGCTGCTACTCGTGCAGCGTTACCAGACCGAACGCATGGCGCGTTTTGCGCAGCGCCTCAAGGACATGGAGGATGGCGAAGGTTCGGTACTCGACAACTCGATCCTGCTGTTCGGCAGCAACATGAGCAACAGCGACGTACACAACAACGATCCCCTGCCTTCAGTCCTCGTAGGTCGCGGCGGCGGCATCAAGGGCGGCCAGCATCTGGCCTACCCGCAAGACACGCCGCACGCGCAGCTGTTGCACACGATGCTGGAAAAAGCAGGTGTCCATCTCGATACCTTTGCCGACAGCAAAGGTCCCTTCTCGGAAGTATAAAAACATCGGTATGCCGACCCCGCCTATGGGGTCGGTTGCCTTTAACGGCTGGAGCGTGTCCACAAAGCCACCAGCAGCGATTTAATTGCCACTGAATCCTTCTGAAAAGCTCTGCATCGGCTGGCCAACCCTGTTTGCTGACCATAGGGCCCGGAATCACCGGGCAGCCCCCCGAATTGCAGGCTATTGTCTGCCACACCCTGTCCGAGCT
>CAIYIP010000496.1 GCA_903926285.1 uncultured Gammaproteobacteria bacterium | reverse complement strand
CGCCTTGCCTTCATGACGGTCAATCTTAATCAAACTCCCTACTCATCCATCCTGATTCCGGATGCTGCCGATTCCGGAGCGGGACGTCGCCTGCGTGCGTGCCATGAATGTGATTGGGTAGTGTCGTTGCCCGCGCTACGGCCAGGCGATAAAGCTGAATGTCCGCGTTGTGGCCACACACTCGCGCGGCGTTTCTACAGGCCGGCGCAGCGCAGCATGGCATACGGACTTACAGCGCTGCTTGCGCTGATCATTGCCGTAATCTTACCGTTTGCGAGTTTTGCAATTCCGAGCCTTGGTCGCAGCATAGACCTGGCGGATACCGCCAGTACGCTGATTGGTTTCCAGCAGCCGCTGGTCGCCATCGTTGTGGCCATGACCATCATCGTCTTGCCGGCCATGTATTTGCTGAGTTTGATCTGGCTGCAGCTTGGGCTAATGTGCGGACGTTTGCTGCCAGGCACCCGCACTATCACACGCTCGCTGACCGAGCTGGGTCCATGGATGATGGCCGATGTTTTCATTCTGGGGGCGCTGGTCAGCCTGATCAAGATTGCGAGCTCGGTTGAAATCGAGCTTGGCGCCGGTTTCTGGGCCTTTGCGATTTTTGCGGTGCTGTTGCTGTTCACAACTCAGTCGATGGATGCTGACTGGATCTGGTTTGCAATTGCTGGTGAACCACCTGCACCGGAAGGCACGCTGCGCGGCCAGACTGCAGCATCCCAGGGTGTGGCAGGCTGCAGTACCTGTGGGCTGATCAATAAATTCGATGCCGAAGGCCATGCGCGCTGCCGCCGTTGCGACAATGAACTACATGCACGTTTTCCCAACAGTACGCAGCGGACGAGTGCACTCTTGCTGGCGGCAGCGTTGATGTATATTCCCGCCAACTTCTATCCCATCATGACTACCATCAAGCTAGGTAGAGCCATGGACAATACCATCCTCGGTGGCGTCGCCGAGCTCTGGCGCACAGGGTCGTGGCCGATAGCGATGATTATCTTTATCGCAAGCATCGTCGTGCCGGTAGTCAAGTTGCTAACGATTGCGTGGCTGTGTTTTGTGGTCAACAAGCAGGATGGTCTTAATCCGGAAAAGCGCACACGGATTTATCGCGTTATCGAATTCATCGGCCGCTGGTCGATGGTCGATGTATTTGCCGTTGCGCTGATGGTGGCGCTGATTCGCGGCGGTTCGCTGATGTCGATCAATCCTGGTCCTGCTGCGCTGGCGTTTTGCAGTGTGGTGGTGCTCACCATGTTGGCAGCCATCACCTTTGACCCGCGCCTCTTATGGGATTCAGCACCGCGCAATGAGTTTCAACACATTCATTCCACTAACACAGAGATAAGTTCATGAGTGAAGAAAGTACAGTCGATCCCTTGCACGCCACGCGGCGACGCCAGGCGCAGCTGTCACCCATCTGGATCGTGCCGATTGTTGCGCTGCTGATAGGTCTGTGGCTTGTGTACGACAATGTCACCAGCAATGGACCGTTGATCACACTTGAGATCGAAGATGCCGAAGGTATTGAAGCCGGCACGACGCTGATCAAGCTGCGTAATGTCGAAGTGGGCCTCGTCGAGCAGGTAAACCTTTCGGAAGATTTAACGCATACCTTGATCACAGCGCGCATGAGTCCGGACGCTGAGCGTATGCTCGCTGCCGATAGCCGTTTCTGGGTGGTGAAGCCACGTATTGGCAGGGAAGGTATCAGCGGTCTTGGCACTGTGCTATCCGGTGCCTATATCCAGCTACAACCCGGGCAGGAAGCTGGCACTTCCCGCATATTCCAAGTGCTGGCACAACCTCCGGTTTCTGCCGATGGCGCTGAAGGTGTACACGTGCGGCTGATCAGCGACCTCGGTAATTCGTTGCGCGTTGGCGATCCTGTCAGTTACCAGGGTTTTACCGTTGGCCGCGTGGAAGAGGCTGAATTTGATGCAGAGTCGCGCGAGATGCGCCACCGCCTTTTTATCGAAAGCCCGTACGATGACCTGATTACCGAAAATACCCGCTTCTGGAATGCGAGCGGGATTAACCTGCGTCTGGATTCCGAAGGGGTCAGGGTCAGCATGGATTCGCTTGAGTCCTTGTTGGTGGGTGGTGCGACCTTTGGTTATCTGCAAAGTGTTTCCGAGGGTCCGCAAGTAGCGGAGGACACTGGTTTCAGATTGTATCCAGACGGGGAACAGGCACTGCAAGACAGTTACTCACAGTACCTGGAATACGTACTGCTCATTGATAACACGGTTCGCGGCCTTGTCGCGGGCG
>CAIYIP010000495.1 GCA_903926285.1 uncultured Gammaproteobacteria bacterium | reverse complement strand
TTTGCTCGTCCTGCATTTGTTCTACGTTGCCATGATCCGCAGTAATCAGGCAGCAGCCATCAACGGCAAGCAGGGCTTCTGTAATACGGCCCAGACATTCATCAAGTACTTCAACTGCTTTTACTGCAGCTTCGAGAACACCAGTATGCCCAACCATGTCACCATTGGCGTAGTTACAGATGATGGTGGCAAATTCGCGTCTTGTTATCGCATCCACGAGTTTGTCGGTCACTTCATAGGCGCTCATTTCAGGTTTCAGGTCGTAGGTTTCCACCTTTGGTGATGGAATCAGGATGCGGGTTTCGCCGGGATATTCCTGCTCCCTGCCAGTGCTAAAAAAGAACGTGACGTGGGCATATTTTTCAGTTTCGGCAATACGCAGTTGGGTCAGCCCTTTGGCCGCTACATATTCGCCAAAGCCATTGTTCATGTTGTCGGGTGGAAACGCGCAGGGTGCTTTTATCGAGGAAGAATACTCAGTGAGCGTCACAAAGGTGCTGAGCTTGGGCAGTGTGCCGCGATCGAAATCAGCGAAGTCCTTACTGACAAAAACCTGGCTGAGTTCACGTGCACGATCAGCGCGGAAATTCATGAATATCACCGCATCACGATCAGCAATACTCACCGGTTTTTCTCCGGCAGGACAGATTACAGTCGGTATTACAAATTCGTCGTTCTCGTTACGGGCATAGGCCTTGTGAAGCGCAGTGACCGTATCGGTCTCCTGATATTGCGCCTGGCCGTGGCACATTGCATTGAAGGCTTTTGCGACACGATCCCAGCGTTTGTCGCGATCCATGCCAAAGAAGCGGCCACTGATACTGGCAATACGTCCACTGCCTGTTTCAGCAAATTTTGCACTGAAGCGTTGCAGTGAGCTTTCGGCACAACGCGGCGGAGTGTCGCGACCATCAAGTAATGCATGCAGGAAAATCTTGCGGCAGCCGCGCTGCTCGGCCATGGCTATCATCGCGGCGATATGGTCTTCATGGCTGTGAATGCCGCCGTCCGACAGTAGGCCGATGATGTGCAAGGCGCTGTCATGTTTCAGCGCCTGGCTGATGGCATCCTGCAGAACAGCATTCTGGAAAAACTCCCCATCGCTGATTGCTTTGTTGATACGCGTCAGGCTCTGGTACACAACCCGGCCTGCGCCGAGGTTCATGTGACCGACTTCAGAATTGCCCATCTGGCCGTCCGGCAAACCTACATTCATGCCTGAAGTATGGATGAGTGTGTGTGGGTGCGTGGCCAATAACCTGTCCCATACGGGGGTGTTGGCTATGGCTATGGCGTTATAGGCTGGATTGTCGCGATGACCCCAGCCATCAAGTATGAGCAGCAGGGTGGGTCCGTTCGGGATAGTCATGAATGGCTTCGTGTGAGTAGAGAAGATGGTTTAGAGCTGAACACTTAACTTAATGCTTAACTTGACACTTAGCCTGACGTCAGCAACGAACGTGCCTATTGATAATTAACTTTAATTTCTGGCAGCTAGTTGCCCCATGTGTTGGATTCTAATGGACACTGCCAAGCCGAATCCAGCGTAAATCAGCGCATCCCGAACCCCTGACTTATTCAGGCCAGCTGTGTATACTCCCGCGCTCCCGCAATAGGCTCGCAGCTGCGGACAACATTCAGCCTCTATCAGATAAAAGTGCATGGCTCGTTTTCTGGATTTTCTTGTAACACATTGGATACTTGCTGGCCTGTGGCTGGGTATTGCTACGTTATTGCTGGCCTATCTGAACTCAAAAACCGCGAAAAGTGTCAGTCCGCAGGCCGCAGCAATTCTGGTCAATCGTGCCGATGGGACCTTTCTTGATATCCGCGAACGCAAGGATTTTGACAAGGGCCATATAGTGGATGCGATTAACATCCCGCTGGCCAAATTGCATGAACGTATTGCCGAGCTGGACAAAATGCAAGAAACCCCCGTTATCGTGGTGTGCCAGATGGGTCATCATTCCGGGGATGCCGTCAAGATATTGCAAGCCAAGGGTTTTACCACTGCTCTGAAAATGTTTGGTGGTATGGCCGAATGGCACGCACAAAACCTCCCTGTGGTGAAATAAGCGCCCTAATTATTTAACAGTCTTCGCGAAAAAAGGTGACTCATGGCAGAAAATGACAATCAAGTTAATCCGGTTCCTACCCAGCCTGCTGAAACCCGTTTCGGTGTTCAGAGGATTTATATCAAGGATGCTTCGTTTGAAGCTCCCGATACGCCGGACTGCTTCCGTCGGGCCTACACCCCTGCGGTCAATTTCAGCATAAACAGCCGTAGCAAAAAGCTTGATGGCAACACCTATGAAGTGGTGCTGCGTCTTACTGCTGATGTAAAGCAGGACGATAAAACCATATTCCTCGTTGAAGTTCAGCAAGCAGGCATATTTGAAGTGACAGGTCTGGAAGGTGAGCGCCTTGAGCAGGTGTTAACCATTACCTGCCCCACAGTCCTGTTCCCATACGGTCGCGAAGCAGTAGATGCCTTGGTGACCAAAGGCAGCTTCCCGGCACTGATGTTGGCTCCGATCAACTTCGAAGCCGTCTACATGCAGGCCAAGCGTAACCAGGTAGAAAAAGCGGAGGCCGCTGGGCAGCTGAATTAAGCAATCCTTGCAGCACAAATTCAAAAGGCGGAACGGGTAACTGTTCCGCCTTTTTTATTTTATGCCTGCGGAAGTGCCACTTTGGCGCCTGCGAATTCGACCTGGCGCCAAGCCTCATATATCACTACTGCAACTGCATTCGAGAGATTCATGCTGCGACTGAGTTCGATCATGGGCAATCGCAGTACTTCGATAAACTGGTCCGAGCTCCGCAGATTTTCAGGCAAGCCGCGGGTTTCCGGCCCAAACACAAAATAGTCATCCTTCCTGAACGCAATCTCGGTGTAAGAAAGATTGCCCTTGGTGCTGATCGCAAAGAGTCTCGCTGGCGCGCAGCTTGCGATAAATGCATTCCAGTCAGCATGTACGATCACCGTACTGTACTGATGATAATCAAGCCCAGCACGGCGCAGGTTTTTTTCATCAAGGCTGAAACCGAGCGGTTCTATTAAGTGCAGGCGACAGCCGGTATTGCTGGCAAGACGGATTATGTTGCCGGTATTAGGCGGAATTTCAGGTTCGAAGAGAACAATGTTGAACATAAAAGGGTGCTAAATCCGCAAGCGCAGGCATCATGCCTGTGTCACGGATTATTCTCGGGTTTTAACAAGAAGCAAGCAGAGACAACGGCGCCGAAGTCGATGACACGGTTTGAGCCAGGAGCGGAAATGTCCTGGCATCAAGTGGATGTTTCTTCATCCTCCTCTTCTTTGCCGGCTTCCATTCCCAGTTCCTTGATCTTGCGGGTGAGCGTGTTACGACCCCAGCCCAGTAATTCCGAAGCATCACGCTTGCGGCCGCCGCTGTGTTTGAGCGCAACTTCAATCATGCACTTTTCAAAGAACGGTGTGGCTTGTTGCAGAATGCCGGAATGACCGAGGCTTAATTCCTGATCCGCCCAATGCTTAAGGTTCTGGATCCAGTTGCCTGCCACGGGATTGTCATTGCCGAGTTTATGAAATTCTTCCGGCAGGTCGGTAATAAAAATTTCGCGGCCTGACGCCATCACGGTTATCCAGCTGCAAAAATTCTCCAGCTGCCTGACGTTGCCGGGCCAAGGCAGGTTGGTGAGAAATTTGCTGGTCTCGGGACGCAGCATTTTTTTCTCGACGCCCATCTGTTGCGCGGCCTTGCGCAGAAAGTGCTCACAAAGTGCAGGAATATCTTCGCGGCGATCGGCCAGCTTGGGCAGGTTGATCGGGATTACATTCAGGCGATGAAACAAGTCTTCGCGAAACAGGTGTTCCTTTACACGCGCTTCCAGATTCTGATGGGTTGCTGCAATAACCCTCACGTCAACCTTGATGGGTGTTAAACCGCCAACACGATAGAACTCGCCATCTGCCAACACGCGTAACAGACGGGTTTGGGTTTCCATCGGCATGTCGCCGATTTCGTCCAGAAACAAGGTGCCATTATGCGCCTGTTCAAACCGACCCACGCGAGTTTGGGTGGCACCAGTGAAGGCGCCTTTTTCGTGCCCAAACAATTCGGATTCAATCAAGTCTTTGGGAATGGCTGCCACGTTAAGAGGTATATAAGGTTTATCAGAGCGTGGGCTATGTCTGTGCAGGGC
This sequence comes from uncultured Gammaproteobacteria bacterium, assembly GCA_903926285.1. GTDB lineage: Bacteria > Pseudomonadota > Gammaproteobacteria > Pseudomonadales > Pseudohongiellaceae > CAILUG01. Next base: position 2,356 of record CAIYIP010000495.1, on the reverse strand, counting down.
CTGGGCAACCAGTTCCTTGCCGGTGCCTGACTCGCCTTTGATCAGTACAGTGATGTTGGAGTGGGACAGCCTGCCAATGGCGCGGAACACCTCCTGCATGGAGGGCGCCTCGCCGATAATTTCGCGGGTTTCCGGAGGAGTTGCTACCTGAGGTTCACCTTTTGCTTCGCGTCCATGTTTGACGGCGCGTGCAGCTACTGCAACCGCTTCGTTTACATCAAAAGGTTTGGGTAGATATTCAAAGGCTCCGCGCTTGTAGGACTTTACTGCGCTCGATAGGTCAGAGTGCGCGGTCATGATGATGACGGGAACTTGTGGGTAGTTTTCCTGCACTTTGATCAATACATCAAGTCCATCTGTACCCGGCATGCGAATGTCGCTGATGATGGCGTCCGGCTGCGCAGATTTCAGGCGTGCGAGCAGTACGTCACCATTTTCAAAACTTTCGCTATTGAAGCCAGCTTTATCAAAGGACTTTTCGAGTACCCAGCGGATAGAGCGGTCATCGTCTACTATCCAGATCAGATCCTTGGTCATGCGTTGTCACCTTCATGTATAAAAGGGATAGATAAAATAAAGCGGGTTTTGCCTGGCTGGCTTTCACATTCGATCAAGCCGGCATGATTCTTCAGAATATTCTGCGCAATAGACAGGCCAAGTCCTGTGCCCTCGGCTCTGCCACTGATAAGCGGGTAGAAAATGTTCTCGAGGAGATCAGGTGCAATGCCTGGACCGTTATCGATTATTTCAATACGTGCAATCAGACGGTGAGTGATAGTGCCGATTGTGGTGTTGTTAATGGCGCGTGTGCGGAGGGTTATCTGGGGTTCGCGTCCCTTGAGTTTATTTTCAGTAAGGGCCTGCATCGCATTGCGCACGATGTTCAATACGGCCTGGATCAACTGTTCAAGATCACCATTTATTTCAGGTAAACTGGGATCGTAATCGCGCACAAGCTGGATCGAGCCCTTTGTTTCTGCTTCAACAAGACTACGCACGCGCTCAAGCACTTCATGCACATTAAGCTGGCGAATATGGGGCTTCTTGTAAGCGCCAGTCATGCGGTCCACCAGGTTTACGAGACGATCCGTTTCTTCAATGATAACGTTGGTGTAGTCCTGGAGTTGTGAGTCTGGTAGTTCGCTGGCGAGAAGCTGCGCTGCGCCACGGATACCGCCCAGGGGATTCTTGATTTCATGGCTCAGGCCGCGAATCATCTCCACTGTGGTTTCGTGATTTAAAATCAGGTGCTCCTTGCGCGTTCTGGAAAGGGAGCGGTTAATTTCATGCAGTTCGAGCAGGAAAAAATTTACACCAAGCTCGGTCAAAATGGTGATGGAGTAGTCCACGAGGATCTTGTTGCCGTTGGTGAGGGTCAGCTCGACCATGCGAGTGATGAGAGTGTTGCCGCTTTTGCTGACAGCGGTTAATGCCAGTACCAGTTCATGGGTATTGCGCAGCAATTCGGTTATATGCGCGTTGTGAGAGTGACGATTACTGGTCTCAAGCAGCGACTGAGCGGCCAGGTTCATATGGTAGAGGCAATGATCTGCGTTGAGCATCAATACCGCTGTAGTAAGGCTATCAAGGATGCTGGTGTTGAAGTTGTCGGTATTCAATATATTTTGATACCTGTCTTTTCGGTGTGCGGCGTCCATGCGTGTGGCTTTATAGGAAGTAGTTCCTTGCCTATGCAATTACCGCACCAGTTTGGTGAGCCCGGAAAACCCAGTAAAATCGTGTCTGAGCATAACAGGTATGTCAAATAATCGCCTCAAAATGGTGCGCATGATTTTTTGTGCTCGAATTATGGGCATAAAGTTTCAGCTGCTGAACGATTGCCTTTAAAAGTTTCTGCCAGGCATGAAAATTCTACCAGGCAGTTTCTTGGCAGAATAAAAAAAGCCCGCTTCTAGTGCGGGCTTTCTTGAATTTGATGCCGGGAGCATAAGCCCCCGGATCAGGGCCACTTAGCAGCTGTAGTAAAGTTCAAACTCCAGCGGATGAGTGGTCATGTTGACGAGTACATGGTCCTGCTTTTTCAGGGCGATGTAGGCATCAATGAAGTCATCGCTGAATACGCCACCAGCAGTCAGGAACGCACGGTCCTTGTCCAGGTTTTCCAGTGCATCCAGCAGGTCATTGGCAACCTGTGGAATCAACGCTTCTTCTTCTGGCTCCAGATCATACAAGTCCTTGGTGGCAGGCTCGCCAGGGTGGGTCTTGTTCTTGATGCCGTCGATACCTGCCATCAGCATTGCAGCGAAGAACAGGTATGGGTTGGCAGTGGAGTCGCCGAAACGCACTTCAATACGTACTGCCTTCGGGTTTGCGCCCATGATGAAAGGAATGCGGA
>CAIYIP010000494.1 GCA_903926285.1 uncultured Gammaproteobacteria bacterium | reverse complement strand
TCTTAATGGAATCCCTGGTAAACCCGCTCCAGTACCAACATCAACAATGAGCTCTCCTTCAATATGTGATGCCATTGCAAGGCTGTCCAGTATATGAAGCGTCATCATCTCATCAATTTTTTTTATTCCGCTCAGGTTATAGGACTGGTTCCATTTATGGAGTTGCTGTAAATAGGCGAGTATTTTTTGCTGTGCTGTCCCCGGAAGAATTAAGTTCAACTCGCGTAGTCCGGCTTTGAGTTTTTCTTCCAGCTCCAGCATTACGCAGTCTTGGAAAGTGTTTCGTTGGTTGGGCTTTCCTGCCTTTTAGACAATTGATATTTTTTCAAATACACAAGAAGCAAGGAGATAGCTGCGGGAGTAATGCCAGGAATTCTCGATGCACGACCTATAGTGTCAGGGCGTGCTGAAGAAAGTTTCTGGCGTAACTCGTTTGATAATCCAGGTATGAAGGTGTAATCAAAATCTTCAGGTAGACGCGTATTCTCATGCTGCTTGAGTTTTTCAATTTCATCCTGCTGCCTGTTGATATAGCCCTGATATTTGATGCGCACTTCTATCTGCTCTGATACATCTGGTGCTGGAATGTCTGTTCTCATAGAAGTTTTGATACAGGCTTCAATCAAGCCAACATACGTGACTTCGGGTCGAGCCAGGATTTCACTCAATCTGTATTCATGGCTTAACGGTTTATCGACCATTGCATCAATTTTTTCAGCTAAGCTGGTGCCCGGCTGAACCCAGGTCGAATGCATATAACTAGTTTCTTTTTCTACGGCTTCGAGCTTTTCGTTGAACGCCTTCCAGCGGATGTCATTCACAAGCCCTAGCTTGCGCCCTGTTTCGGTTAGACGGAAATCAGCATTATCCTGACGCAACATTAACCGATGTTCGGCCCGGCTCGTGAACATGCGATAAGGCTCTTTGGTTCCCTGTGTAATGAGGTCATCAACAAGCACTCCGATATACGCTTCATCTCTCCGAGGAGTCCATGGATTTTTATCCTGGGCTGCCAATGCAGCATTGATTCCCGCAAGCAGACCTTGCGCTGCGGCCTCCTCATAACCTGTAGTACCATTGATCTGACCAGCAAAATACAAACCCTTAATGTGTTTCGTTTCAAACGATGCTTGCAGATCACGTGGATCGAAATAGTCGTATTCAATAGCGTAGCCAGGTCTGATTATGTGGGCATTTTCAAAGCCTTTAATTTCTCCGATCATTTTTTTCTGAATTTCAAAAGGAAGACTTGTAGAAATGCCATTCGGATATAACTCGTGTGTCGTCAATCCTTCTGGTTCAACAAAAATCTGATGACTGGTTTTATCGGCAAATCGTACAACCTTGTCCTCGATGGATGGACAGTATCTGGGGCCAACGCCTTCTATCAACCCTGTGTACATGGGTGACTGATCCAAACTTGACCTGATTATTTCGTGACATTTTTCGTTGGTGGCGGTGATGTAACAGCTGATCTGACGCGGATGTTGTTCCACTTTTCCGATATATGACATTACTGGTAAAGGATCATCTCCCGCCTGTTCGGCCATGACTGAGAAATCAACAGTCCTGGCATCTATTCGAGGGGGGGTTCCTGTTTTAAGTCTGCCCACGCGCAAGGGTAGTTCGCGCAAACGCTGCGAGAGAGTAGTTGATGGAGGATCGCCGGCTCGGCCTCCTGAATAGTTGGTAAGCCCTATATGAATTTTTCCGGCCAAAAATGTCCCAGCTGTCAACACAATACGGGATGCGAAAAACCTCAACCCTCCTTGTGTAACGACGCCCTGAACCTGATCACCTTGGATTATGAGGTCATCAACAGCTTGTTGAAAAATTCTGAGATTGTCCTGGGTTTCCAGTATCTGTCGAATAGCTGCTTTGTAGAGAATCCTGTCTGCCTGGGCTCTGGTCGCGCGTACAGCGGGTCCTTTGCTGGCATTGAGTGTCCGGAACTGGATACCCGCCAAATCTGCTGCATGTGCCATGGCACCACCCAGGGCATCTACTTCCTTCACAAGATGAGTCTTGCCAATCCCGCCTATTGCGGGATTGCATGACATTTGTCCCAGTGTCTCGATGTTATGGCTGATTAGCAAGGTGCTTGAGCCCATGCGTGCAGAAGCAAGGGCGGCCTCGGTGCCCGCATGACCGCCACCGACAACGATTACATCAAAGCGATCTTGAAATCCCATAAGCTTTCT
>CAIYIP010000493.1 GCA_903926285.1 uncultured Gammaproteobacteria bacterium | reverse complement strand
TCATCGAACGTTATGAGCTCATGGTGGAAACCTACGGCACACTCAATGCGGACCGCTCCAACGCCGTGCTCGTGTGCCACGCACTGAGTGGTGATCATCATGCGGCCGGTTATCACGATGCGGAAAACCCGAAGGAAAAGCCCGGCTGGTGGGACTGTGCCATTGGCCCCGGCAAACCCTTCGACACCAACAAATTTTTTGTCGTGAGCCTGAATAATCTCGGTGGTTGTGCAGGTAGCACGGGTCCTTCTTCAATCAATCCTGAAACCGGCAAACCTTTTGGGCCTGATTTCCCGATAGTCACCGTGCGTGACTGGGTCAACAGCCAGGCCTTGCTTGCCGACCGACTCGGCATCCAGCAATGGGCGGCAGTCATCGGCGGCAGTCTCGGCGGTATGCAAGTGATGCGTTGGGCGATTTCGTTTCCCGAGCGTTTGCGCCATGCCGTGATTATCGCCGCAGCGCCCAAGTTGTCGGCGCAGAATATTGCGTTCAACGAAGTTGCGCGCCAGTCGATCATGAGTGATCCCGAGTTTCACAACGGCCGTTATTACGATTTCAACACCTATCCGAAAAAAGGCGTCACGCTTGCACGCATGGTCGGCCACATCACGTATCTGTCGGATGCGCTGTTGCGCGACAAGTTCGGCAAGGATGCCATCGCTGGCAATTTTGGCCGCGATTTGCGTAGCGGCAAACTCAGCTTTGGTTTTGACGTCGACTTCCAGGTGCAGAGTTACCTGCAGTACAAGGGCGAAACCTTCTCGAAAAATTTTGACGCGAATACTTATCTGCTCGTCACCAAGACGCTCGACTATTTTGATCCTGCGGTCGATTACGATGGTGATCTAAGCAAGGCTTTTATGCACGGCTCATGCAAGTTCCTCGTGATGTCGTTCAGCAGCGACTGGCGCTTCGCGCCCGAACGTTCGCATGAAATTGTCGAGAGCCTGCTCAAGGCCAAGCGCGACGTAAGTTATCTCGAGATCGAGGCTGATGAAGGCCACGATGCGTTCCTGCTGCCGGTGCCACGCTACATGCAGGCATTACATGCTTACATGAAAAGAGTCGCAGACGAATGCAGTGCTTCAACTTCTGCAGGGAGTGCAAGCTGACATGCGCGCTGACTTGAGTCTCATTCAGGATTGGATAACGCCGGGCAGTCGTGTGCTGGACCTTGGTTGTGGCGACGGTTCTTTTCTCGCGCATCTCAAGCGTACGAAGAACATTCGTGACTGTGGCCTCGAAATCGATGCGGACAACATTTGCCTCTGTCTCGAAGCGGGCGTGAACGTGATCGAACAGAACATGGATAAAGGCCTGGCCAATTTTGAAACTGCCAGTTTCGATACCGTCGTGCTTGCGCAAACCTTGCAGGCATTACACCGGCCCGACGAAATTGTCGATGAGATGTTACGAGTCGGTAAAAATTGCATTCTCACGTTCCCCAACTTCGCTTACTGGCGTCATCGCCTGTCACTGCTGGGCAATGGCCGCATGCCGAAGTCGCCACAACTACCTTACGAGTGGTACGACACACCCAACATCCACCACTGCACAATCCGCGATTTTGATGCGCTCTGCAAAAGCAAGAACATCAAGATACTGCACCGCACTGTGGTTGATGAACGCCAGCTGCGCAGCGCACTCGCCAACTTCAACCCGAATTTTTTTGGCATCAATGCCATTTACCACATTACTCGGTGATCAGCATGTGTTTGCGTTCACGCCTTATCCAGCGCAGTTTGTTGTCAGCAGCAGGGTTTAGTAAAAATTCGCTTGCAGCACTTATGCGGTATTTCGTGCTGGCGAGCGCGCTGATCTTTACTGCGTCAGCCGCTCACGCCGAGTCGCAGGACTTCGACAACTACACCATCCACTACATCGCAGTCGGCACAACTTTCCTGACACCCGAAATTGCGCAGCAGTACAACATCGTACGCAGCAACCGCCGGGCGTTTCTCAATGTCGCGGTCATCCGCAACAATCCCGATGGCTCCACTACGCCCGTGGCAGCAACAGTCACCGGCGGCAAAAGTAATCTGCTGCAGCAATCGGGTGACATAGAGTTTGCTGAAATTCACGAAGGCGAAGCTATCTACTACATTGGGCAGTTTGATTTTTCCAACGCCGAAATTATTCGCCTTACCGTGAATGTGCAGCCAGAAATGACAGGCGCAGTGCGTGAGATCGAGTGGAGTACACAGTTGTATTCGGATTGATGCTGGTTAGTAGAAATCCGGAGACACGTTGCAGGGTTTTTGAGTTTTTCATTCGGCAGGGCCGGCGGCGGTTGGTAGAAGCAGAAGACGCCGTGAACTCGTCCCTGAGGGCTTGGCTTTGGCATCCATGCCAAAGACACTTCTGCTTCTACCAACCGCCGCCAGCCTTCGAAGTTCATCTTGAACTCATAGAGGTCCGTTTCGTGAAGCTTGCGCAGAAGTCTGAAGTCAGGAGCGGAACCGTGCAGACCAGACCGTTGGCGACATGGATGTCGCCATCCGCGCCCTACAGGGATGTATTCACGGGCGTGTCTGGTCTGCACGGTTCC
>CAIYIP010000492.1 GCA_903926285.1 uncultured Gammaproteobacteria bacterium | reverse complement strand
GCCAAGCTCAATAAATACCGAAGGTGTTCTTTCGAGTGCATTTACAAAACCTTCAGCTACATTAAGCCACTGGCTATTAGCCGCATTTCTTTTTCTCAGACGCCACTTGATTCGCGTATTTCCAGCATCAAGCTCTAAAATCATTGACTCAAGCCCCCTTTATTACACATTGCCTACAGGCTCATCAATATTCAGGAATAGCGCGAAGACTTATTTCTCCGCCATAAAATCTACGAATCCCTTGCTCTGTTCTGAGGATAAGAGCACCACTCATATCAACACCCTCCCCCACGCCAGTTACAGACCCCATTGACGTGTTCAATTCAAGTTTTTTACCGACGGTTACATCATATAGCTGCCACTCAGAAATGAACGAAGCAAAACCAGCGGACTTATATTGCTCCAGCGCTTCCAATTGCTGATCAAGGATTCTGCCAAGCAACAAATTCCTCTGTATCTGCTCAAAACCTAACTGCGCCAACGCCGCCCACGGCTGGGATACTGCCTGCATGGCGGCTTCGTTATGCTTCAGGTTCAACCCCAACCCAATGACAACCTGGCAAGCGCCTGCAATGTCACCATTTATTTCTATCAAAATCCCAGCCAATTTCTTGCATTGCCAGAACAGATCATTTGTCCATATCAATCCAAAGCCGGAAAATCCGGACGCTTGGAGTGCTTTTACCAATGCCAGGCCAACTACCAGACTTAGGCCTTCAAGCCCCGACGCCCCCCCTTCATATACCTGGACCATGGAGAAATACAGATTATGACCAAAAGGACTCACCCATTGTCGCCCTCTCCTGCCTTTGCCAGCTGTTTGCATTTCGGCAAGGCATACGTAGGTCTGTCCAGGCGTCAATTCCAGGGAACCGTCCCGAATCCTGCGCAATGTGTGAGAATTGGTAGAATCGATACAGCCTAATACTTCCAATTCCTTGATCTTGCTTTTGTTAGCTACTGAGAGACTTTTCAGGAACGATTTCTCATCAAGCAGAGTAATTGCCTCACTTAACCGGTACCCCTTTCCCCTCACAGAATGTATTTCCACTCCAATCTCGGGAAGTTTCTTCACGGCTTTCCAGATAGCTGATCTTGTCACACCAAAATGCTGACCCAGTTGATCACCGGAATGGAACTTCCCATCTGAAAGAACTGTAATGAGCTCGAAAGTTGTGCACGACATTGATAGGAGAACTCAAATTTATAGTCTAGCTATAGACCGCAAGGAATTGAAAGCTCAATATTTACGAAAGAATGCAATCAGGGGGACAAGATACAGATTGCCATCATAACTTCGCAAGCCAGATGACAATCTGTCATTTTGAAAATTCTAGAGATCGTACCCACGCTCGTCATGCAAAACGATATCCAGCCCAGTGGTTTCTTCCTCGACAGTAACCCGAAAGCCGGTAATAACATTGACAAACTTTAACACCACAAAAGTCAGAACCGCGGTATACACCAGCGTAGCGACAATTCCTGTCAGCTGAACTATCAACTGGCTACCCATGGTAAAACCATCTGCATAACCCTGACCACTGAAGACCCCTAGCGCCGAAGAAGTGAAAATCCCGGCAAAGAATGTTCCCATAATACCGCCAACACCATGAACCGGAAAAACATCCAGCGAATCGTCAATTTTAAACTTTTGTTTTATTGCCTGAGTTGCAAAGAAGCAAACGACACCAGCCGTCAAACCTATGATCAAGGCTCCTCCTGGACCTACAGTCCCGGATGCAGGGGTAATAGTACCTAGTCCCGCTACCATTCCTGTAACTATGCCCAGCACTGAAGGTTTACCGAATTTGATTCTCTCCATCATCATCCAGGCAACCGAACCAGCAGCAGCCGAGATATGAGTGACCAGCATCGCCATGCCAGCATTTCCATTAGCCGCTAGTGCACTTCCTCCATTAAAACCAAACCATCCGACCCACAACATCCCTGCGCCAGTCACCGTCATTGTCATGTTATGAGGAGGCATCGCAGTTTTTCCAAATCCGGTACGCGGCCCCAGCACTAACGCACAAACCAGCGAACCAACTCCGGCCGTGATATGCACTACCGTACCACCCGCGAAATCCAGCAAGCCCTTTTTGAACAACCAGCCATCGCTAGCCCAAACCCAATGAGTAACCGGGACATACACCACCAGTAACCACAGAATGCTGAAAAGCATCACAGCGCCAAAACGCACCCGCTCCGCAAAACCACCAAAAATAAGCGCAGGGGTAATAATTGCAAATGTCATCTGGAACAATACAAAAACCGATTCGGGTATGGTGCCCGACAGGGAACCTTCCGCAACACCCGCCAATAGAACCTTATCAAGGCTTCCGATGAAGCCATTGCCCTGAGAAAACGCCAGGCTATACCCCAGTAATATCCATACCATTGAAGCGACACAGGTTATTGCAAAACATTGCATCAATACCGAGAGCACATTCCTTGTTCGGACCAAACCCGCATAAAAGAGACTTAATCCTGGTATCGTCATAAACAAGACAAGCGCTGTCGAAGTCATCATCCAGGCTGTATCTGCCCCATTTAACTCTTGCCCAAAGGCAATTACTGGCGCAATCAACAGAGTTGTCGTCGCACCTTTTGCAATCATTGTTCTAATTCTCATTGTTACGAACTCCCCTTCACTTCAACGCGTTATTGATCAATGCCCTTTTAGGCATCTATTTGCGCACCACCATGCACCACCAGAGGAGCATTCGCACTTTAAGCGAGCATAAGTGAGTTAGCAAAACGAATTCAACCGCTATTAATGCGCCATTTTGCAACCTCGACCTGCTTTTTAGTCGACTAGTAGCATCACCAAAGAAGTGCAAAATATTGCAAATACGCACCACATTTGTGCGCCAATGTGATTCCCACGACCTTTTGGGCATAAAAAATAGCTTATCCACTTGATATATAAGAGAATTATATTTTGGCATGCCGCTTGCTTTGATAATTTCCGTGTGCAGTCAACACTCACATTTCGCAACGACGGCTCAGGAGACACAACTAATGAAAATGATCAACGCGATTATCAAGCCCTTCAAGCTTGATGACGTCAGAGAAGCCCTCTCTGAGATTGGAGTTCAAGGGATTACGGTCACGGAAGTCAAAGGGTTTGGCCGGCAGAAAGGCCATACCGAATTGTATCGTGGAGCAGAATATGTTGTAGATTTCCTGCCCAAGCTGAAAGTGGAAGTGGTCGTGAAAGACAATGCTCTTGAACAGACTATTGAGGCCATCACGAAAGCGGCAAATACAGGCAAAATCGGTGACGGCAAAATTTTTGTATACGACATTGAGCAGGCCATTCGTATTCGTACGGGTGAGACCGGCGACGATGCCATTTAACCTTTCAGCTCTAGGAGATTTGTAATGACAAACGTTCCTTCTTTTATTCCAGCCTCTCTGGCTACAAAGGCAAAACCTGCTGCCTGGTGGGGTTTGGCTGCAGCAGCGACGGCTCTTCCGCAGCTCGCAATGGCACAGGATGCGCCAACCTACAACAACGGTGATATCGCCTGGATGCTGGTATCAACTGCCTTTGTACTGTTGATGTCCATCCCTGGCCTGGCACTATTTTACGGAGGCATGGCGCGCGCGAAGAATATGCTTTCGACCATGATGCAGATCTTCACCATTTTCTGTGTGATCGCGGTTCTGTGGGTGGTGTATGGCTACAGTATGGCATTCAGTAACGGAAGCGCCTTTTTTGGTGGCTTGAGCAAAACACTGCTTAATGGTGTTATCTATGACGCTAACGGCTTTTTCGTTCCCACCGCAACTTTCAGTAAAGGTGTAGTTATTCCTGAAATGTTGTTTGCATTTTTCCAGCTTACTTTCGCCGCAATTACCGTGGGCCTGATAGCAGGCGGTTATGCTGAGCGGATGAAGTTTTCTGCAGTTCTGATCTTCTCAGTGCTGTGGTTCACCTTCTCCTACATCCCCATGGCACACATGGTTTGGTGGTGGCCTGGTCCGGACGCATATACGAGCCCTGATGTTGTAGCTGAATTGAATGCGACTGCTGGCTATCTGTGGCAGCTTGGAGCACTCGACTTCGCAGGTGGCACCGTTGTGCATATCAACGCTGGTGTGGCTGGCTTGATCGCCGCCATATTTGTGGGCAAGCGTACCGGTTATGGCAAAGTCGCCATGCCTCCACACAGCCTCACCATGACTATGCTTGGTGCATCATTGCTGTGGTTTGGCTGGTTCGGTTTCAATGCTGGTTCCAACCTCGAAGCTAACGGTTACGCGGTACTTGCATTCGGCAACACCTTGTTTGCTACAGCAGTGGCAGCAGTTACCTGGCTGGCAGCTGAGTGGATCATGAAAGGTCGTCCAAGCCTGTTAGGTGTTCTGTCCGGCGCCGTTGCAGGTCTGGTAGCCATTACTCCGGCTTGCGGTTTCGTAGGTATTCAGGGTGCCCTTGTGATTGGTATCGCAGCCAGCGTCATTTGCTTCTTCGCGGTTGCCTACATCAAGAACATGCTTGGCTATGACGATGCATTGGACGCTTTCGGCATCCACGCAGTAGGCGGAATCGTAGGCGCTATCCTCACTGGTGTATTCGTTAACCCCGCTCTCGGTGGAGCTGGTTATGTAATCGACGGATGGGTCGGACCAACTTTCGGCTACGATTCAGCACAGATCATGATCCAGGTGAAAACCGTATTGATCGCCGTGGTCTGGAGCGCAGTAGTGAGCACGGTCATTCTTGCCGCGCTCAAGTACACCATCGGCCTGCGTGTATCGCAGGAAGATGAATCCACTGGTCTGGATCTCGCCGAACATGGCGAAACTGCTTACCATATGTAAGTCGACACGACGACCAGGTAGGGTGCTGCGGCAAACATACCAGGCACTGGCAAGAAAAAGACAATGCCCGTATCGCAAGATACGGGCATTTTTATTTGTGAGTTAAAACACCACAGAAGTAGCGCTTTTTTTTGCCGGGGCGCGGGGTATCTATACCCTTGTCAGCACAAAAAAATCCCAATATTCGCTGCCGTCACGCAACACTCTTCACGCGGGGAAATTCATGAAACTGCTTGTTGTTACTATTCGGCAGTGACGGTAATCAGCGCAGCAGATATTCGGCTTAATGGCTGGCAGACGCTTGCTGACATTCTTAATACGCTGCCTGGATTCAGCATTACCAATGACTACACCTATAATTACGCGGCGGCACGCGGACTTGCCATTTCCGGAGACTGGCGCTCGCGCATGCAAATTCTCATTCATGGCATAAGTACCAACGAGAATATTTACCACAGCGAGTGAAATAGATGCAGAACGAGGCGACAATTTTACCGCCAGACTTCTTTATCAAAACTCTACGGAAGTTCTGGCACCATATTCAATGATTCGAATCATTTTGAGCGCTATTCAACCCGGCTTGCCGAGCTTGGATATCTCCTAAAGTCTGGTACAGCTTTTCCTTGGGACACAAGACTGTATTATGGAAACTACAAATATGACGGATAGCTCCCCTACGACTATGATCCCGCATACGTTCTGAATCAGGATGACTCAGACAGTAGCTGGTTGGGTTTTGAAAACGCAATCACTACTAAGCTGGGATAGAAGAATAATCTCATCACCGAATTTTCATACGAGGATAACTATAAACAGGATATGAAAAACTACGATCTGGGTTTCGCTTGCCGGGAAGAGGATCATCCCTGCCTCGACTCAGTTAGCAGTAGTGAAAATATTTCGTTTTGCCTGCAGTATGAAATCCACTTGCGTGCCAACACCCGCATGACGCTCGGATGGCGTCTGGACAAGGCTACTGACCAAGATGCGGAAAATTGTCCACGCCTGGGCCTTATCCATAATTTTAAAAAATAGGGATATCTAAAGTAGCTATACGCAGAAGCTTATCGAAATCCTAATCCCTGCGAAAACTTTTATAATATCGTCGGCTTCTAGTCCAACCCGAACCTGCGACCAGAATCAATGAAATCCCACGATCTAACGTGGGAAAAATCGCTTACAACAAACCAGCAACTGGTGCTGAACCAAAATGCTCCAGCAGATTTATTCAGATATCAATATGAGCTCCCCCACTCCGGTGGCTGGACAGGTCATCGTCATAGGTTTATAGAACATGCCCGAATTGCTGGTTACGAGATCACAAACCTGATTTTCAATTATCACGTAACCGACACCTATTGGAGCTTGAAGTCAGGCGTCAAGGATATTTTCGATTGAGAGTATGAAGACTCAAATGCTGAAGATCCCTTAATGGCGATACCGAGAGACCGCATCCAACAACCAGGTCGCATCTGGTTTACGGAAATCACATACAAATACTGATCACGCTACGCTCGCACTTCTAAGTACTCAAGAACATCAATTCCTGGCTGTCTTCAACCACGAACTTCCGCAAGCTCGATACTCAAGCTCAATGCCTTGCAGTATAGTGTGAGAATGATCAAAAAATTTATCCATTGTGACTGTGACTGCTTTTTCGCCGCGATAGAAATGCGCGACGATCCGGCATTACGCGGTCTGCCTGTTGCCGTGGGTGGCGCGGAAGACAAACGCGGCGTAATTGCGACCTGCAACTACGAGGCGCGTAAATATGGGGTACATTCGGCGATGGCGTCAGCAACGGCGAAACGCTTGTGCCGTGACTTGATCATCATTCCTGGCAACATGGAAAAATACCGCCAGGTTTCGCGCCAGATCTACAGCATCTATCAGGAATACACTGAGCTCGTCGAAACCCTTTCACTGGACGAGGCTTTTCTGGACGTCACGAACAGTACGGCCTGCAAAGGCAGTGCGTCACTAATTGCCAACAACATCCGCCAGCGTGTCCACAACGACATTGGCATCACGATTTCAGCAGGAATAGCCCCCAATAAGTTTCTGGCAAAAATTGCCAGCGAACGCCACAAGCCGGATGGCCAATTTGTTATTACACCAGCAATGGTTGCCAGCTTTGTACGCAAATTACAGATCAAGGAGCTTCACGGCGTAGGCAAAGTGACTGCCCGCAAGATG
>CAIYIP010000491.1 GCA_903926285.1 uncultured Gammaproteobacteria bacterium | reverse complement strand
TGACAAGGCAAAATCTTCGAAGTACAAAAAGAAATCTTTGTTGAAACCACCTGCTTTTTTTAAGGCATCTGTTCGGCACAACATGAAACACCCGCTGATCAGATCAACTGATGCCGCCACACCCAGGTCAACGATCGCACGATTTTCATAAGCGGCCAGCCTGGTCGCGAAAAGGCTTTGCAGAAAACGTGGCGCAAAGCCGCGCAGGCCCAGATCGATGACGGATGGAAAGGTTTTGCATAAATATAATTTGTTGCCGGCGCCGTTGCCTGCTTCCGGCGATACCGCAACGGCTTGCGCGTTATGCTCCAGGCAAGCAATGCCGGCAACTAGTGCCTGCTCTTCCATGATGACATCGGGATTCATGATGAGATGGTAGTCGCTGTCTGTTGCCGCGATTGCGAGATTGTGCGCTCGGCCATAACCGAGGTTTTCCTTGCTGGCGATAATACTGCAACGAGCGGCCGTCACCGCTGATAACAATAGACCGAGTGCTGCGGCCTCATCCCCGTTATCAATAATTGTCAGCTTAACGCGAAAAGATCGGCTATGCCTCAGAGCGGCCACGGCTTTATCGATGCTCAGCAGCACTTCTGCAAATTGCGGATGAGCGGGCTTATACGTGACGATAGAGATGCTTAAGCAGGGATCGCTCATCTCCAATTGGGCCTTTGGTTATTCCCGCTCAGGAACAAGTCTGTCCCCGAATGGTGTGCGAACAACACGCATGCCCGGCGGCACATCGGCATCGTTTATACGCACGGCTTCAAACTGGTTAAGCCGTTCGGACCTGCGCTGCTGGCGCTCGGCTCTTGCAGCCTGCTCTTCGGGGGGCAGTGGGCTGACTACTTCTGCTTCACCACTGAAGGGATTGATGAACACTTCTTGTCCTGGTGAATTCTGAAGGGGCTGAGCGACGCCGACCATGCCGTCGACATTCCCAAACGGAACTGGATTCTGGCCTGGCGCAAAATTGGGTGGGGTGCCATTGGATGCAAGCGGTATCGCGGTAGAGATGCTAAGCACTGCAATGTTGTCGGCGATGCAGCTGACTCCACTGGCATCGGCTGCGATGCAGGCATCGGATGCAGGATGCGCCAGCGAAACGCTGCTCGAGCTGATTGCGACCACATTAAAACCATCAAAACCCGGCACAGGGATCTGCTCTCCTGCGCGCCACTTTACCTTGATAGGCTCACCATTGCGGTTTATCAGTGTTGTGGTGTATTCATCACCAACACGACTGGTGCCGCGCAATGTGAAGGCAGGCTGACCGTTTTGCGGCATGCCCAGGGGCATGGTTTGGGCAGCCTGTGCATTATCTGACTCAACATCGATTTGCTCGAACAGGGTGAGCTCCTGGGCAACTGATGCGCTTGAGAATACAAGTGTACTTATGAGGATTATTGAATTTTGCATGATTGCACCGGTGAAAACGGATTACTGTCGGATTTAGACTGCAACACCAGGATTATTATCATTCATTTTCCTGGATAAGCCTAAATACTGGTAAATCCTGAGCACAAAGCCACAACTTACCCGGCCCAATAGCCAAATTTCACAGATTATCAAAGTTGAGAATTGCGTCATCTGATGAAATAGTAAAGCCAAAATCAGCAGGAAGTTTTGCTTCAGTTGGATTAGTGCTGCCCGAACCCTGCGAAAGCTTGACCAGATACGGCAGCAGTTGCATGGAAAAAAGCTGGCTATAGGCAACGACAAGGGCACCAGCATTACGCAGTTCAACAAGTGCTTCAGCCGGAAGCATGTTTAATTTTGCTTCATCGATGCGGAACAAGCCTTTAACTGGACTGATTTCGCCATTTTTTTCTATCTGCAATTCCCAGGGTTGAAAAAGTTCGTGTTTCTGCATCAACCCACACAGGGCACTTGTTGTGATCTGGCCCTGCTCATACTTCAACAAAGTCATGAATACTTCTTTGAGGACATCGACAGGAGCACCATCCTGGAGGAAAAACAACTCTCCTTCGTTGCCTTGGCTGACAAGATTGCTGCTTTCATCGATGCACAGGACAGCCTCCTGATCACCATTGCGTCCCAGAAGGAAAGGGTATGTTCTATACAACGCAGGAACATAACTTATCAACCATTTACCCTGTGCCGAGACCAGACAATTGCGGCCTGGCAAAAGTCCCTGCAGGGCTACAGGAGTGAAGCCTTGATTCTGG
>CAIYIP010000490.1 GCA_903926285.1 uncultured Gammaproteobacteria bacterium | reverse complement strand
GGTGCCGCAATTGTTGCGCGAGTTGGTCGGCATTGATAAAAAAGTAGCCTTGGTTGGGCAGTCCAACAAGCTTGAATTATGGAATGAAGAGACCTGGCTGGCGAAGCAGAAAACTCTGTACACAACTGGTTATGCGGAAGGTATGTCCGACAAGCTGAAAGGATTTTCACTTTAGATTCGGTTGAAACTCATGGATCAGCATCAGACTGTGCTGTTGGAAGAAGCTGTTGATGCGCTGATCACTGACCCTGACGGGTTCTATGTGGATGGCACCTTTGGTCGCGGCGGGCACAGCAGGTTGATCCTCGAGCGTTTGTCCGCGAAGGGTAGATTGCTGGTCGTAGACAAGGATCCGCAGGCCATTGTGGCGGCGCAGGAACTTGCGGCAAAAGACCAAAGAGTGAGTGTGGGCCGGGGCAGTTTTGCCGACCTGCAAAGGTACATGGCGGAAATGCAGTTTGAAGGCCGGTTGCAGGGTGTGTTGTTGGATCTCGGGGTGTCATCCCCGCAATTGGATGATCCGCAACGCGGTTTCAGTTTTATGCAGGATGGTCCTCTTGATATGCGGATGAATCCTCTCTCAGGACAAAGCGCAGCGCAGTGGCTGCGGAATGCCGCCGAGGAAGAAATCGCCAACGTGATGTACGAATTTGGTGAAGAGCGGTTTTCAAGACGCATGGCCAGAGCAATAGTTGCGTTCAGGCAGGAGCAGGAAATTACCAGCACCTTGCAGCTGGCGGAAATTATCAAGCAGGCAAATCCGGCCTGGGAAAAACACAAACATCCTGCAACCCGGGCTTTCCAGGGCATTCGGATATTTATCAACAATGAGTTGGGCGACCTTGGGCGTGCGCTTCTTGTGATGCTTGAGTTGCTGGCGGTAGGGGGAAGAATGGTTGTGATCAGTTTTCATTCTCTGGAGGACCGTATAGTTAAGCAGTTTATCCAGAAGCAGGTGCGTGGCGATGACTATCCCGCAGGTGTGCCCGTTACCCAGGATCAATTGAAGCCGAGGCTCAGGAGCATAGGTAAGGCGCTTAAATCAGGCAGCAGCGAGCGTGATGATAACGTCCGCTCGCGCAGTGCGATTATGCGGGTAGCGGAGAAAACAGCCTGAAATGAGTACGTTGCCCGGAGCCAGGAGTGCCAAGCAGGTACAGGATAAATCAGCTCCCGGGCTGCGGTTCTGGCTTGGGTTTGCGGTGTTGC
The DNA here is from genome assembly GCA_903926285.1 of uncultured Gammaproteobacteria bacterium. Classification (GTDB taxonomy): domain Bacteria; phylum Pseudomonadota; class Gammaproteobacteria; order Pseudomonadales; family Pseudohongiellaceae; genus CAILUG01. Next base: position 5,510 of record CAIYIP010000490.1, on the reverse strand, counting down.
TGATTGCGGTATGCAGTTCTGCGCTGGGCGTGATCTATACCACGTTTACCAGCAGGCATTTGCTTAATGCGCTGCAACAGCAGGAAAAAGAACGCAATGATTTGCAGGTGGAGTGGGGGCAATTGCTCCTTGAGCAAAGCAGCATTGTTGCGCAGGGCAAAGTAGAAGAGCTGGCTGTAGCCGAACTGGACATGGAAGTTCCGGATATGAATAAGGTGGTGGTATTCAAGGGTGACTAGACAGCAAACAGAAAACCATCAACCGATCTGGAGACTGAACCTGGTCTTCATCGTGATCTTCGTGCTCCTGGCCGTCATCGGCTGGCAAGTTATAGACCTTCAGGTGCTGAACAACTCCGTAGCACAGAAGGAAGGTGATGCGCGCACGGTACGCAACGATGTCATTGTGGCGAATCGCGGCAATATAGTTGATCGCAATGGCAATCCGCTGGCGATCAGTTCTCCTGTGCTCTCGCTGTGGCTCAACCCCAGGGAAGTCCGGCAGCATCCGGAACAAGAAGCGGAGCTCGCAGCTGCGATGTTCGTCCTTGATATAAATCCTGAATTAATGAGCAAGCGTATTGCTGACAACTCGCAGCGGGAATTCCTGTATATCAAACGCATGATGCCTCCTTCAGAAGCCGACGCTGTACTCGCACTAAACATCAAAGGCATCTACGCGCAGGAAGAATACAAGCGGTTTTACCCGATGGGCGAAGCTGCAGTTCACGTCGTTGGCATGACCAATGCCGATGATGCTGGCCAGGAAGGCATGGAGCTTGCCTATGACGACTGGCTCAGTGGTACTCCTGGTTCGAAACAAGTGCTCAAGGACAGGCTCGGCGGCATCATCCGTGAAGTCAAGGTCAATGCCGAAGCTGAGCCCGGCAACGACCTCATGCTCAGTATCGATTCGCGTCTCCAGTACATTGCCTATAAAGCACTCAAGGAAGCTGTAGCCATGCGCGGCGCCAGTGCGGGCACCGCCACGATTCTGGATGCAAAAACCGGCGAAGTTCTGGCCATGGTTAGCCAGCCCTCCTACAACCCCAACAATCTAAGCAGTCTGGATGATGGCGATCTACCCAACCGCGCCATGGTGCATCGCCTTGAGCCCGGTTCTACGGTAAAGGCATTTACCATAACTGCTGCGCTGGAAAGTGGCTTGTTTGACACCAGTACCATTGTCGACACCAGTCCTGGTTATGTGATGGTGGATCGCAACGCTATCAAGGACCCGGTCAATTATGGTCCATCCAACCTTGCGCGGATCATGGCCAAATCCAGCCAGGTTGGCGCATCCAAAGTTGGTTTGACAATGGGTGAAGAGCCAATGCTGAGCGTACTCGCACGAGTAGGTTTTGGTCAAAGCCTGGCAACGGGATTCCCCGGTGAAGAGACTGGCGTGTTGCCCAATTTTGCGCGCTGGAGCAAGGCCGATATCGCGTCACTGGCATACGGTTATGGCTTTCAGGTTACGCCACTGCAATTGGCGCAGGCCTATGCGATTTTTGCCAATCGAGGCGTGCGCAAGCCAGTCTCTCTTTTGAAAATCGATGCGCCACCAGCGGGCGAGCGTGTGATTGGCGCCGAGCTTGCTGAAACCATAGTGGGGATGCTCAAGGGTGTTGTCAGCAAGCAAATGGGTGGTACAGGTACACTCGCCAACATTCCTCTCTACCAGGTGGCAGGCAAAACCGGCACGACCTGGTTCTATGAGCAGGGTAAGGGTTACGACGACAGCAACTATATTTCTTTGTTCGCGGGTTTTGTGCCTGCAGATGATCCGCGTATCGTGGCGGTAATCACGATTCATCAGCCCCAGGGTGATGCGTATGGTGGCGGTGCTGTTGCTGCGCCCGTGTTTTCGCAGATTGCCAGTGGCGCCATGCGTGTTCTGAACGTTGCGCCGGAAGTGCCAGAAACTGAAATTTCGCCCGAGTTAAGCATGTCCGAAGCTGCCGGGGGCGCAAAAGAATGAGCGCTGCGCTGAAGCTAGGTAAATCGATGTTGCTGTCCGAGTTGCTGAAAGATGTTTATGTCTTGCCTCCAGCTCTCGAGCGTAATCTTAACGGTATCGAGCTGGACTCGCGCAGGATAGAAAAAGGTAATCTTTTTCTGGCCTACAAAGGCGGCTCCAGTGACGGGCGCAGTTTTATCGCGGCAGCAATAGAGCAGGGCGCGGCCGCAGTTCTGGCGGAAGCCGATGGCAACTGGGATGAGCCGCATGAGCTAACTTCTGTGCCCATCATTCCTATAAAACATTTGCCCACTATGTTGGGTCGACTGGCGGCGAGGTTTTACGGCTACCCTGCACAGAACATGCGGGTCATTGGTGTTACCGGCACCAACGGAAAAACAAGTTGCTGCCAGCTCGCCGCTCAGGCATTGACCATGCTCGGTTACAACTGTGGCGTTATAGGCACTCTGGGGTTCGGCACGATAAATTCCGTACTGTCCCACGACGACTCCGGCCCGACGACTACTCCGGACCCTGTGCGTATGCAGGAGATTTTTGCTGACCTGAGCACGCAGGACTGCGACAGCGTAGTGATGGAAGTCACTTCCCATGGCCTGCAGCAGCAGCGGGTTAACGTCGATGATTTTGCTGTTGCAGTATTTACCAACCTGACCCGCGATCATCTCGACTATCACGGCACGATGCAGGCCTATGGTGAAGCCAAGCTCAGATTGTTTACGGGTGAAAATCTCGAAGTGGCCGTGGTCAACCTTGACGATTCGTTCAGCGCCACCATTCTTGATGCGTTAGACACTGGTGTGCAGCGTTACACGTGGAGTGTCCACAATCCAGAGGCTGATATCTACGCCAGCAAACTCGGTTTTACTGCCGAAGGCATAGTGCTGAAAGTCGCATCACCATGGGGCAATGGCACCATTCATAGTCCGCTGCTCGGTTCTTTCAACGCCAGCAACCTGCTTGCAGTACTTTCAACCCTGCTGGCTTCAGAGGCGGGAAAATCTGACTTCAACGCCCATCGCATCATGACCACCATCAGTAAGCTCAAGCCCATACGCGGCCGTATGGAAGTCATTCGCGGCTATCCGGTAACGGTCGTGATTGATTACGCCCACACACCCGACGGTTTGCAAAAAGCCCTGAGCGCGCTGCGTGAACATTTTACGAGTCGTATCTGTTGTGTATTCGGCTGTGGTGGTGACAGGGATAAAGGCAAGCGACCTCTGATGGGTGAAATTGCCGCGCGCATGGCTGATCAGATAGTGCTGACCGATGACAATCCCAGGTACGAAGAATCTGCCGAGATCATTCAGCAGATTCTCGCAGGCATTCAGCAACAGGATACGATAGTGGTGGAGCCTGATCGCGCAGAAGCCATTGCATACGCGATTGCAACAGCGCAGGAAGGAGACGTTGTCCTGATCGCAGGCAAAGGGCATGAAACTTATCAGAATGTGAAAGGCCAGCATAACCCGTTCAGCGATGCTGAGCAGGCGCAGCGGTTTCTTGCGCAGCGTTTTGCTGATGCTGCCGGATCTGTGTGAGTCAATTAGCGACATGTACCGGAGAGTTTGAAGGCGTGATCGAAGCAATAAGTCTGCAACAGGCACAAGGCATTACCGGGGGAGTGCTCTCCGGTGCCGACGTGACCTTCAGTGTTGTCAGCACCGATACGCGGACTCTGCAAAAAAAGGATTTGTTCGTGGCGCTTCAAGGTCCAAATTTCAATGGCAATACCTTTGTGCAACTCGCGGCTGAAAAGCAGGCTTGTGCTGCGCTTGTGAGCGAAGCACTTGTCACAGATTTGCCAACCCTGTGCGTGCCAGATACCCGTATTGCATTGGGCCAGCTTGCACGCCACAACCGCTTGCAAGCCGATGCACGTGTCGTGGCACTAACAGGCAGCCAGGGCAAAACCACTGTTAAGGAAATGACTGCGGCAATTCTCGCGTGCTGCGGCAAGGTGCTGAGTACAAAAGGCAATCTCAACAATGACATCGGTGTACCGCTAACCTTGTTGCAGATAGATGCCGATCATGAATTTGCCGTTATTGAAATGGGCGCAAATGCTGCTCATGAAATTTTGTACACGACTCAGTTGGCATTGCCGGATGTTGCTCACATTACCAATGTAGCGCCTACCCATCTCGAAGGTTTCGGCTCACTTGCAGGCGTGGCCACGGCCAAGGCAGAAATCTGGGCCGGTATTCGTCCCGGTGGCTGTGCGGTGCTGAATATTGACGATGAAAACATTGCGGCAAACTTTGTCATCACTGCAGATATCAAGGTCGTGCGCATCAGTGCCAAGGGCAGCCAGGCTGATTACCAGATCAACGATTACCTCGATTTGCAGTTGGCCGGTTCGCGTTTTTGCCTGCTTACGCCTGCTGGTGCGGCCATGATCAATCTGCAGCTTCCAGGTAAGCACAACGCAGCCAACGCGCTTGCTGCTGCAGCGCTGGCAATGGAAGCCGGTGCCGGTCTCGAACATGTTGTTCATGGTTTGCAAAACATGCACAGCATTAAAGGCAGGCTGATGGTCAAAAAGGGCCTTAGGAATTCCGTCGTTCTGGATGATACCTACAACGCCAGCCCCTCGTCGTTTCGTGCTGCGATAGATGTGCTTGCGCAACTTCCAGGCACGCGCATTGTGGTAGCTGGCGATATGGGTGAGCTGGGTAGTGGTGAACAAGCCGCGCATGCCGACCTCGGTACTTACGCGCTGACAAAAGGCATCAATTATTTGTTTGCCACGGGCAAACTTGGCCAGCTTGTGGTTAAGGCTTTTGGCAACTGTGCTGTTCACAAGGAAAACAAGGACGAGCTTGCCGCTGCAGTGCTGCCGCTGCTGGCGCCTGGAGTACATGTGCTGGTCAAGGGTTCGCGTAGTGCCGGTATGGAGCAGGTAGTTAAACTTATAACAGTGGCGGAGGGCTGACCTGCATGTTGCTTTTGCTTACCAACTACCTCGCCGAATCGTATTCGAATTTCCTTGTATTCCAGTATCTGACAGTGCGCGGCATTCTCGGCATTCTGACTGCACTTGCCCTGTCTCTGCTGATTGGCCCCACGATGATCCGCAGGCTCAACTATCACCAGATCGGTCAGGTGGTACGTAAAGATGGTCCTCAAACCCACCTCAGTAAGGCCGGTACGCCTACGATGGGCGGCGCGTTGATTCTGGTCAGCATCATTGTCAGCAGTCTGCTGTGGGCCGATCTCACCAATGTATATGTCTGGGTAGTACTGCTGGTGACTGCGGCCTTTGGAGCCATCGGCTGGGTTGATGACTACCGCAAGGTGTTCGAGCGCAATCCCAAAGGTTTGCCAGCACGCTGGAAATATATGTGGCAGTCCGTGTTTGGTGCAGCTGCAGTTATCTTTCTGTACTGGAATGCCGGTGCCGCAGCAGAGACTCAGCTGTTTGTGCCGTTCTTCAAAAACATTGCGTTGAACATGGGGCCTGCCTACATCCTGTTTGGGTATCTGATTGTTGTGGGCTTCAGCAACGCCGTGAATCTTACTGATGGTCT
>CAIYIP010000489.1 GCA_903926285.1 uncultured Gammaproteobacteria bacterium | reverse complement strand
TCGCAGATGCCGAAGCAGTCTCCAAAACGCTTGGCATTCGTCTGCACACGGCCAACTTTGCCGCAGAATACTGGGATAATGTCTTTGAGGATTTTTTACACGAATATCGGGCCGGGCGCACACCGAATCCCGACATCCTCTGCAACCGGGAAATAAAATTCAAGGCATTTCTCGATTATGCCACTCAGCTTGGTGCAGATATGATCGCGACAGGGCATTACGTCCGTAAAGTAGAAATCAGTGGCAAAACCCGCTTGCTCAAAGCGCTTGATCAAAACAAGGACCAGAGCTATTTCTTGTGTGCAGTGGGCGAGCAACAACTTGCACGCAGCTTGTTTCCGATAGGTGAATTGCAAAAATCCCGCGTGCGGGAACTTGCAGCACAACATGGCTTCGTGACCCACAATAAAAAAGACAGCACCGGGATCTGTTTTATTGGCGAGCGCCGTTTCAAGGATTTTTTACAGACTTACCTACCGGCCCAACCCGGGAATATTGAAAATCCTGAAGGGGTGATACTGGGCAATCACAGCGGACTGATGTACCACACATTTGGCCAGCGCCAGGGTCTTGGTATCGGCGGCATCAGCGGGACCGCAGAAGCACCCTGGTATGTTGCCCAAAAAGATATGGAACGCAATGTACTTATCGTCGTGCAAGGCAACGAGCATCCCTTACTGTATGCATCGATTCTGCTTGCCGGAAAAATTGACTGGATCAACTCAGATCATCCTCCCCTGCCCCTGTCCTGTACGGCCAAGATACGTTACCGGCAGCCAGACCAGGAGTGCGTGGTCCATCAGCTTGCACGCGGTGGCTATCGGGTCGAGTTTACCCAGCCGCAACGGGCAATTACACCCGGACAGCACGTGGTGTTCTACCAGGGCCAGGTTTGCCTTGGCGGTGGCGTAATAGCGAGCGCCATCAAGGACAGCAACTGATGGAGCACACACCGATCGACCGCACAAGGGAACAAACCCTGGCTCTCGCCGGCATTGCACAATCGGCCTTCCTCGTGCATCAGCTCGCTCATCATGGCCTCGCTGCCCAGGACAAGTTTGCAACGGTAATCAACAGCCTCTTTGTTACACATCCCAAAACCACGGAAGATGTTTACGGCAAAGCGGGCAAACTACGGCTTGGCTTGCAGGTATTACAGGAATTGCTCGCTGGAAACTCATCAATCTTCAGTCATGCCGAAGTTCTGCGCTATCAGACGAGTTTGTTATTTCTTGAATATAAATTGGCCGGCAAACCTGCTCTTATGAATGAAATCAGCAAAGGTCTGGAAAAAATCAAAAGCCAGTATCCGGATGGAGATATCTCCGAGCACCCGCTCGCTATTCGTGATATTTCGCGCTTGTACCTCAATACACTCAGCACCTTGAGTTTTCGTATCAAGGTGCGCGGTGATATGAGCCATCTTGAAAACGAACACGTTGCATGCAAAGTCAGGGCTGCACTTATTGCCGGTCTTCGTTCTGCAGTGTTATGGCGTCAGGTGGGTGGCAAACGCTGGCATTTGTTATTTCGGCGCAAGCATATTGCGAAAGCCATCGAACAATTTTTATCTAAAGGTTAGGGCAAGACCTTAATCAAGCCTCTGCTTCGTGCCATAACTGCAGATTCAAGTCGGTTAATCCGCCAAAACCACGCTCGTTGCTGCTCAGCAGCATCGCGTCCAGACTGATGGCATGCGCCGCAATCATCACATCATTCATATTCAGCACACGTTGCTCACCCATGAGCTGGCGTTGCAAGCTGGTATAAGCATCAACAGCTGCGCTATCCCACGGCACGATAACATCGAGTCTTGCACAAAACGCTTCCACCAAGTGCATGTGCCGTTCCTGTTCACCGGTTAACAAGGCAGCGGCAACCAATTCTGCGTAGGTAATGCTGGATATGACGATCTCATCACTGGCGGCTGACCATTGCTGCAAGCGGCTTAATAATGAGACTGGCTGATTGCGCATGATGCTACGGCAGGTGTCGCTTGCGAGCATGATGATCATGATCCCGCCTGCCCTGCAGATTTCATGAGACGCGGCCGCAATTGCATAAAATCGTCGGCTGCGGGAGCGAGTTCAGTAAAAGACTCCCATGTGGACCGTGCTGGCGTGAGGATCAGGCTGGAACCGCGCTTTTCAATCAACACCGCATCAACACCAGCAAAAGCCAGCTCCTTGGGAATACGCACAGCCTGACTACGACCATTGATGAATAGCTTCGCTCTGATGCTCATTGTTGATTTCCGCAATGGACTGATCAGACAATATCGACCGAAATAGCATATGTCAAGCCTATGTCTCATTTATGTTTGACCCGACTTTACAGAAACCAGAGATACCGGTTTTGCAGCCCCTGATATTTAAATGTGCATGAGGTATCATGCCTGCACCTCACAAAAACTTTAGATTTTTCATGTCATTGACCTCACTTAATGCCCTTTCTCCCATTGACGGCCGCTACGGTAGCAAGACAAGAATGCTTGTTCCCTACTTCAGTGAATTTGGCCTGATCCGTTATCGCGTAATCGTCGAAGTACGCTGGCTGCAGCAGCTTGCTGCCCATCCGGGAATACCCGAAGTGCCAGCGCTGAGCGGAGCGGCCAACAGTTTTCTCGAACATCTGCTGACCAATTTCAACGCCGCAGATGCCCAGGCCATTAAAGACAAGGAGGCTGTCACCAACCACGACGTGAAAGCCGTCGAGTATTTCATCAAGGAAAAGCTGACCACCGTTCCCGAGCTAAATGCCATCAAGGAATTTGTCCACTTTGCCTGCACTTCGGAAGACATCAATAATCTTGCCTACGCCCTGATGCTCACCGAAAGCCGCCGTGAAGTCATGCTACCGATGATGCGCGACGTGATCGCCGCCATCCGCGAACATGCACTGCATTACGCCGACATACCTTTGCTGTCACGTACACACGGCCAGACTGCTACCCCAAGCACGATGGGCAAGGAATTTGCCAATACTGTCGCCCGCCTGCAACGCCAGCTCGAACAGTTCGCACACGTAAAAATCCTCGGCAAGATCAATGGCGCAGTTGGCAACTACAACGCACATCTGATTGCCTATCCGGAAGTGGACTGGCAGGCGAATGCACAACAGTTCGTCGAAGACCTTGGCCTGGGCTGGAATCCTTACACTACCCAGATCGAACCACACGACTACATTGCCGAGCTGTTTGCCGCGTGTTGCCGCTTCAATACCATCCTGCTGGATTTTGATCGCGACGTATGGGGTTATATCTCGTTGGGCTATTTCCGCCAGCGCACTATCGCAGGTGAAGTTGGTTCTTCCACGATGCCGCATAAGGTCAACCCGATCGACTTTGAAAACTCGGAAGGCAATCTCGGCATTGCCAACGCCATCATGCAGCATCTTGCAGAAAAACTGCCTGTTTCACGCTGGCAGCGCGACCTGACTGATTCAACCGTACTGCGTAATATCGGCATCGGCTTCGCCCACAGTGTATTGGCCTACCAAGCGACATTAAAAGGCGTCAGCAAGTTGCTGATTGATAAACAGCGCCTGCTTGCCGATCTCGACAACAGCTGGGAAGTGCTAGCCGAAGCCATTCAAACCGTCATGCGTCGTTACGATGTGCCCGAACCCTACGAAAAACTCAAAGCGCTTACCCGCGGTCAGCGT
>CAIYIP010000488.1 GCA_903926285.1 uncultured Gammaproteobacteria bacterium | reverse complement strand
GTCTGGTCTGGACGCTTCTGCTCCTGACAATCCATGAACCTGAAATGAGGACCCAGTCCGCTTGCGAGGACACTTACGCACTACCCATAATTTGCATAAATAAGGCTTAAGTCGGTGCAACTCGCCCCTGTCACGATTTTTATATGTTTTTTATCCTGAATTTCTGGCTAGTATTACATTTATGAAATGCTCTCTCTTTATCCATAAATTGCTTTTTTTGTTCGCACTATGTGCGAGCACGGAAGCTTATGCATGGGGCGCCAAGGCGCATCTTGTTATTGGCAAACTCGCCGAAGAACGCCTGACTCCTGCCACTCGCGCAGCAGTAGCAGAAATTCTTGCAGGTGATGAACTTGCCACTGCCACACTCTGGGCTGACGAAATGCGCCAGGCGCAGGACAAGCCGGAATTCTGGACACGTTATGCGGCCAACTGGCATTACGTGAATATTACGCAAGGTGGCGACTACGACAGCACCCCAAAAAATCCGCGCGGTGACGCGTACGAGGCACTGCAAACCTTTGCGGCCATCCTGCTTGATGAACACGTTCCTGCTGGTCCAGTAAGCGAGGGGCTGGAAGTCTATTTTGGCCGGTTCGATTTGCGGCCTGTCGAAGTGAAACGTTTTGCCCTGAAATTCCTGCTACATATTCTTGGCGACCTGCAACAACCCCTTCACAGTGGTTATGCCAGTGACCGTGGCGGCAATGAGATTGACGTATCGTGGTTTGGTCAACGCACTAATCTGCATAGTTTGTGGGACACCCTTCTGCTCGACCGCCAGCAGCGCAGTGCTGATGAAATAGCGCGGCGCCTCAACGAACGCATCGGACGCACACCGGCCTCCGATGTACGCGCCATGGAAAGCGCCGATCCCCTGACCTGGATGATGGAGTCCCAACGCACGCTTGATCGCATGTATGCCACGCATGCCGGTAATACTGATTTCAGCGACGCGTATGCGGCGCAATTTGTGCCAACAGTGGAAACCCAACTTGTCAAAGGTGGGCTACGTACTGCATATTTCCTCAATAGTATTTTTGGAGGTTGGCCGGTCGGCAACCCTTGAAATAGTAACTGCACATACCAAACCAGCCTGTGAGCACACGCGTACGCCACGGAATCCGCGTCCCCATGCAAAGCAGGCGCGTACGGGCCAACGCAGTAGCGGCAAAAGTGTTACGGTATGGCGGGTGGCTTGCAAGCGATAAAGATGGCATTAAAACTTTCGCGATTCCACGCACTCATCACGCTATAGTCATGTTCAAGCATAGTGACTTCGAAGCCGATATTCTCGAGCATGACCATCAGCTGCGGCAGCGTAACTGCTGTCATGGTGTGATGGTCGCTCCAGTGTTCACTGCCTGTTGCAGATTCGCGCCTGATTGATAACGTCAGGTCCAGCACCTCGCCTTCCCCGCGATAATACCAGCTTGACTGAAAGCTGAGCTGCGCGCCGCCATCCGTCAGCTGGGTTGTGATACCGCTGTCATTACGAATGCCACGCGCATCAACTGCATTGAAAATAAATATGCCACCCGGCTTGAGCGCCTGCCAGGTACGCCGCAAGGTTTCTGTCACTGCAGCAAGCGGATGACTGTAGTGAATTGAATAGAGAAAACACGTAACAAGATCGAAAGCCTCCACCTGTTCGAAGGCCGCAAGATCACATAACAACAACTGCGCCGAAGGGCAGCGCTCTGCAGCCTTCGCGAGCATAAAAGCACTGTTGTCGAGTCCACTCGGCACGAAGTCATACGCCTGCATCAGTTGCAGGTGTTGGCCAGTGCCACAGGCCAGATCAAGATAGTCGCGTTTACTTGATGTCGTAAACAGTGTGAACACCCGTGCGGCAAACGCACATTGCTCCGCATAATCCACTTCGGCACAGAACTGGTCGTAGTAAGCGGCAAGATCAGCGTAGATGTTTCCTGGCTGTGGAACTGGCGACGTTAGTTCTTCGGGCGATTTCAAGATGGGTCCGCTTGTAATGATTGATAATTGCGGCTGCCATTATAGCCAGCCTTGCATTTCCCGCGGTCTATTACGCCAGAGTGCGCCTTTTCTGGGGT
>CAIYIP010000487.1 GCA_903926285.1 uncultured Gammaproteobacteria bacterium | reverse complement strand
TATAAGTCGCAGTGAGCCCCAGCACTACTGGGCGGCGGTCGCCAAGTTCCGCGCGTGTCAGTGTAATGCTGCGGTCAAAGCGATAAAGCAACTCTCTATCGCCATCATCTTTTGCCATTGACTGCGTCCAGAAAAATTCAGCCCAGCGACTGCCACGCGTAATCAGTTCAGCACTATGCAGTCTGTCTGCGGGATTGCGACAATCATGCAGTAGTGATTTTGGTCATTCATTCAGGTATTTAAATTCTGTGGAGCAAGGGTGTAAGCAGAATGCAGAAGACCGTATTAATACATCCTTGTAGCTCTCGACGGCTTCCCTGCCGACGAAGTCTTCTGCATTCTGTTTGCAGCCTTGCCAGTTACCGAATCTGAGGCGTGCTCACGGAGTCATTGAGTGTCTGCCCAAGGTTGGCTGGGCTTGGCTGGTTGATGCCGTTTGGCAAATATTCGGGATTAAACACGCGAAAGCTCGCCAAAAAATCGGTGGTTAGCTGATTTTCTCCTCTGCCAGCGACCATTCTGATCTACATCAATGCCCGTTGAGACCAGCCAGTTATGCTGGCTATGAATCTTTTTCGAGGAGTTGGTAATGAAACATCCCCAATTAATGGCCATCACTGGAGTGCTCGGTTTGCTGTTACTCAGTGCTTGCCGCACATATCCCGATTTTTCAGATGATTTCCGCTTTCCCATAGTGCAAGGAAATACTGCACGTGGGCAGCAGGCATTTGTGTCTCTGGGATGCAACCAGTGCCATCTCGTGAGCGGCGTGGAATTGGCGGCGTTCGCCGGCACCCGCCCTGTGACAGTGGAATTAGGAGGTGAGTTGATTTTTGCCAAAACCTACGGCGATCTCGTGAGCTCCATCATCAATCCGGATCACGTTATTTCCGATCGTTATCTCGACCAATTGCCGCGCGCTGCCCGGCGGGCGGTTACCTCCTCACCCATGTACATGAATCCTGAGATGAAGGTTACTGAATTGATCGATATTGTGGCCTTCCTGAATTCACGCTACAGCCTGTTGCCAGGTTACACAGAATATTATTATCAGGAGTGATGCTCCTGATCTTGCCGTTGTCGTTGGAGTTACAGCCCCTCACCCCACGCGCCATCAAAGAAGTGCTCGCCGAGAGGTTTGCGCTTGCGCGGCGCAAGCTCCCTGGCTTTGAATTGCTCGGGTACTCTGTCGAAGGGCAATTGGTAGCCAACACTCATTATTGCCAGCGGTTTAAACGGTTCCGGGATTGAAAACAGCTCACGTGCCTTGTCGGCACTGAACCCCCCCATCTGATGCGTCATCAAACCCAGGGCAGTGGCCTGTAGACACATGCTCATGGCAGCTGCACCGGTGTCGTAGGGGCCGAAATTGTTGGCGGCGCCATTATGGTCAAACAGCAGGCTGGTGCAGGTAATAACCAGTACGGGCGCGTGCTGGCACCAGGCCTGATTTCCCTCTTTCAGGCATTCAAGCGCCTTGTCCCAACTAACGGGATTATCCTGCTTGCTGCAGATGATAAAGCGCCAAGGCTCGTCGCCAAAACATGACGGCGCCCAGCGACCGGCTTCCGCAAGGCTAAGCAGAGTCTGCTTGTGGACGATGCGCGTGGGGTCGTAGGAAACCCCGCTATAGCGTTGTTCCAGCAGAGGATGGATGGGGCTGGACACGTCAATGGTTTTTGTAATCATGTTGTGTAAATACCTTGAGTAAGAATAAATTAAGGATTCAGTTAAGATAGTTATAGTGTAATTCTCTGCTAATGCCTGGCTATTATGGCATTTAGGTGGCGATCTTCGGTTAACGTGAGTTGGATCGCCAGGCTACGCCAAACGTTCACTATCTTTCCGCAATGGTAACGTGGATAAATCGCGCGGCAGTAGTGTCAAATTGAATAGTGCCAGGAGTGAAACTACAACATTCCGGGATTATTACATCCAGGCAGGCAGATAAGAGGCCAGGTGTATAAGGGTTGGCCTATTTATTTGTATGGGGCGGTTCGTACTTGAAAACACTCGAATCGCTACTATATTGAGGTGAATTATCCCTGGCAGAGAGGTTACCAAAGCCTTGACGCAGGACAAATCTGGTTCATGGGTTGGCGCGTATAAAAGACAGTGTTAGTATTCGTGCCCCCGCGGCAAGGAGTCGTGGTTATGAAAGATAGCAAACTGTTAAAGATTGATTCAGAGCTGGAGCTGGCTACCGAGGCCGATTTCGACCCGGATTTAGAGGCTGACAACGATTCCGGTATGGAAGAGGATGTCCGTCCTGGCAAAGCCCTCTGGAAACAACCGAATCGTGCGAAGTTTATGGCAAAGCAGACAGCAGGCAAGCAATTACAGGTGTTCGACACCATGGTTCCAGGTCGTGATCTGGGGGCCTATATAACGTCGGTCAACAGTATTGCGATTCTCAGTGCCGAGGAAGAGCAAGAGCTTGCCAATCAGTATTACTACAAAGAAAATCTGGACGCAGCCCGCAAGTTAGTACTTGCTCACCTGCGCTTCGTGGTGCATGTAGCTAAATCCTATTCCGGTTATGGACTCAGCGAAGCCGACCTGATCCAGGAAGGTAATGTGGGTTTGATGAAGGCTGTCAAACGCTTCAATCCGGAAGTTGGCGTGCGCTTGGTATCCTTTGCCGTGCATTGGATCAAAGCCGAAATACATGAATTTATTCTGCGCAACTGGCGCATTGTTAAAGTGGCCACCACCAAAGCCCAGCG
>CAIYIP010000486.1 GCA_903926285.1 uncultured Gammaproteobacteria bacterium | reverse complement strand
TGGTAGCGCTATCAATTCTTGACCTTGTTCGCATAACCGAAGCCACCGACGCACGCGGCGCAATCAACAATGCCCGTGATGTCGCGCTGCATGGTGAGCGCTGGGGTTATCAGCGCATTTGGGTAGCTGAACATCACAATATGCAGGGTATTGCGAGTGCGGCGACATCGCTGGTCATCGCCCATATTGCTGCGGGGACCAAAACGATTCGTGTCGGCGCAGGTGGCATCATGCTGCCCAACCATTCACCACTCGTGATTGCCGAACAGTTCGGCACGCTGGCGCAGTTGTATCCGGGACGGATCGACCTTGGACTCGGCCGCGCACCCGGCACTGATCAGCAAACCTTCCGCGCACTGCGCCGCACACACGCGGCGTCGGAACAATTTCCACACGATGTGCTAGAACTGCAGGCCTTGCTTGGTCAACCACAACCGGGGCAGCTCGTGCATGCAGTACCCGGTGAAGGCACTGAAGTACCGTTATGGATTTTGGGTTCCAGCACGTTCGGTGCAATGCTTGCCGCTGAATTCGGCTTACCCTACGCCTTTGCTTCGCATTTCGCGCCACAACAATTACTGTCTGCGCTGGAAATTTACCGGACTCGTTTCAAACCCTCGAAGCAGCTTACCAAGCCTTATGCGATGGTGGGTGTAAACATCATTGCCGCCGAAACTGATGCGGAAGCGCGGCACCTGGCAACCACTCAGCAAATGGCATTCGCAGACATGACGCGCGGAGCACGTGGTCTCAGCAAACCGCCCATTGATGACATTGAAAATTACTGGTCGCAGCAGGAAAAACTGCAGGCGATGCAGATGTTGTCTTGCTCAATTATTGGTTCGCAAGACACAGTACATGAGGGGATTGCTGCATTTAGCGAAAAAACCGGAGCCGATGAACTGATCATCGTCTCGGATATTTATGATCACGCAAAAAGACTGCGTTCATTCGAGTTGATTGCGCAGGGCAACCGCTAACAACGTGGGGGATCATATGTTTGAAATAGACCACTTTGTTCTTGCAAAAAAAGTGGTCTACCACTGAATCGAATCAAAGGGTTCAGGCTTATTTTATCGCGCAGTCCTGAACTACCGGACCATCTCATTCCAAACCCTTAGTTTTTTTTCCGTCTTAGTTCGGCTTACGCACCACAAACAGGAACTGGTCGGTATCACGGCCAAGCTCTGGTGCAGTGACCGACAACATATGGTCGTCAGCAGTGGTGCGAAGAATATCAGACTCTTCAACAATCTCGAGCCCTGCCGCTTCGATCCAGCCTTTGACTGTCGCGGGCAGGATGCGGTGGATATTGGCAGGCGATTCAGCTGTAGCAACGTGATCAATCACTGCAGCCACTCCGCCAGGCTTAAGCACCTGCAAGAGATCCTTCATGGCGGCAATGCCGCGCTCATCGTTGGCGTGATGCAGATTCAGTGCTGTGATTGCGGCATCGGCCACATTCGTACCGACCTCACCAAGGCCTACAAAAGCGACTTCAACATTGCCGAGCGCTGCAGCAGTTGCTTTCGGTCCGGCGCCCTGATTTGTTTCAAGTGCACGCGCACCTTCCTGCATGATCACTTTCCCGGATGGGCCTACGGCTGCTGACAACACTCGTGTAAACCAGCCATCGGCGGCGCCCACGTCAACCACCGTCATACCTTCGGAAATACCGAGCAGGTTCATCACCTGGTATGGACGGCGAGCGCCATCACGCTCGCGATCTACCAGTGGCCGCGCTTCGGCGGTCAACTTTGCCATGAAATCGGCAGCAGGTGCGGCCAGCGCGCTGGTTGCCATTGCCAGTGTCAGACCCATGCCTGCGATAATTGCCTTGATTCTAAACGTCATACTTACCCCCTGATCAATTGAAGAAATTTGTTATTGCGTAAATCTGTTGCTGTCGGCCTGTACGCACAGACAGGAAGGTAATGTAACCCGTGGCTGGTTTTTCTCAAAGCGGGAAGTGGCGCATCCACCTGAAATGCACAAATGGTACACAAAGCGAGAGTGTATAGTCCTTGCTGACATCAGGCGACAGGCCACTCTTTGTAAAAAAAGCAGCCTGTCTCCATCGCCGTCCCTTTACCAATTGGCATCAAGCGGAGCACTCTTGTCTGCCGTGATATTCACCACAGCACAGTGGTGGTAAGAGAAGCCGCCTTCGCGCACACCCGGATGGCCTTCCATAAACTGGATCACCTGCAGGACGCAGCCTTCGCAGTCGATATTGGGAATTTTGATTTCAGTTTCAATCGGACCCGTACGACGTTCCTGATTTTGCCATAGGCCGTCGACCAATACCGGGGGCTGCGGATTCTTGTCGATTTCCGCATGATCGGAGCGTGGGCCTTTGTCGGTTTCTTTCATAACGGCCGCCGGATCTTCCGGAAGCAGATTGATGCGACGCGCCAGCGCTACCCGATAGTGGCCCGGATGAAACACAGTCTCGTTAATGGCCAGGCGCAACATGCTGCCACCCTGCACGTCCGTTACTGCTCCGGTACGTATACCACCATCGGCCATAGTGCCGCCACAAGGCCCCATTTTCTGCGGATCGCCTTGTTCGTCCTGCTCGATCCAGGATGCAGGAGAGACAAGAAAGAAGTGGGCTTGGGCATCAAGCGCCACAAGACCAAGCGTTAACAACAAAGCTGCCTGCAAAGTATTTTTTTTCATTTTTTTATCCTTTTTTCAACAAATAGTTAATAAATCAAAATCAGTCTGTGCGTTAACGAGACGTAGATGATGACCTGAATTCGCCATACATCTTTTCAAATTATTTTATCTGCTCACTGTTTGGACTGAGCCTCGGCTTGCTGTTTGGCCAGCGTGTCTTCAAAAACTTTCTCGAACTCATCTACGTGCGCCTGATAGCCTTCAGGATCGACGAAAGGATTTGGATCACCTGCCTTGCGTTCCATGAGCTTGGCGTACTTTGCATCAAGGCCATCAAAAAT
>CAIYIP010000485.1 GCA_903926285.1 uncultured Gammaproteobacteria bacterium | reverse complement strand
GTAATGTCTTCAAGTCTTGCTTCGAGCGCATTGACTGTCGCAATCACATCAAAATTCTGGCGCGAGCAACTTGGGCACGCGATCAGGTTTACACCTTTTTGGCGCAACCCCAGGCTTTTCAGAATATCAAAGCCCACTTTCACTTCTTCCACAGGATCAGCAGCTAGCGAAATACGTATGGTGTCACCGATACCATCCATCAACAGCAGACCAAGACCAACTGAAGATTTAACAGTGCCTGAGCGTAAGCCACCTGCTTCCGTTATGCCAAGATGCAGCGGTTGTTCAATCTGGGCCGACAGTTTGCGATAAGCGGCAACAGTCATGAAAACTTCTGAAGCCTTCAGACTGACTTTGAAATTCTGGAAGTCATAAGAATCGAGAATATCGATATGGTGCATCGCAGATTCCACCATTGCATCAGCATTGGGTTCACCATATCGGCGTAACAATTCCTTGCCGAGAGAACCTGCATTCACACCAATGCGCAAGGGCACGTTGTGATCACGCGCAGATTCAATTACGGCCCGTACCCGATCATCACGACCAATATTGCCAGGATTGATCCGCAGGCAATCCACACCATACTTCAACACTTTTAGTGCGATCTTGTAGTCAAAATGAATATCAGCGACCAACGGCGTTTTGGTGCCAGCGCGTATCAGCTTGAATGCTTCAGCTGCTTCCATCGTGGGGACGGAAACCCGCACGATATCGACACCGACAGCTTCAAGACGCCTGATCTGTCTAAGTGTCGCTTCAACATCGCAAGTCTCAGTGTTGGTCATGCTCTGGACGGCAATGGGTGAATTCCCACCCACAGGCACTGAACCCACCATGATGACGCGGGTTTTGCGGCGGACTATGGGTGATTGCATACGCATTAGGGATTAACACCTGGAGATGTAGTAGTTGTCGATGCAGCAGGCGCTCCCAGCGAGAAACGTGCAGTCTTGTCATTTCTGATTTGCAAAGACAGATTTATCGGAACGGAATTAAACGTCAGCTCTACCTGCGTGGCGTCTCCAAGCAATACCTTGAATGGCGCTGTGCCGTGCAAAGTCATCGCATCTCCGCTAGTCAAGGTTTCGTTATAAAGACGGCCCTTTGCACCATCGTCTATTTCTACCCAACTGGTGCCTTTGAAATAAAGCTGAAGCATGTCCGCGCCAGCACTTATCAGCGTTACCTGCCTGGCACCAGTAGCAGTAGGAGTAATCGTGAGTGCTACATCTTCTTGATCTGGTATGGCAGAAAGTGTCGTATCACTCGTAGGTATAGCTGCGGTCTGGTTGTTAATGGCAGTGCCGGCGGCTACCGCTGGAGTTTCTGTAACAGTCAACGCATTATCAGCAAGCGCGGCATTATTGGTTGTGGCAGGATTTATCGCAGCTATGGAATTTGAATCTGGAACAGTTGAGCTAATTACTGCAGGCGCTCCAGCAGCGGTGATGTTAGCAGGGGTAAGCTGTGACTCATTGGCAACCGGTGAGAAACCCTGTCCAGTTGCTGAGCTGACTACTCCAGCAACCTGAGCTGCAGCACTTGTGGAAACACTCGACGTAGCCGCAGCGTTGGGTGCAAACCCTTGAGCAGTTGTATTAGCGGTCTGGGCGCCTGCGACTACTCTGCCAGCTGCGGTAGGGGCTGCGGGGCGATTGGTGTCAAGCGACGATGAAGTTTGCGGTGAAGCCGTAACCACACTGGGTTCCACTTGGTCCTTGCCAACAAACCACCAGCCTGCAGCCACCCCGAGAACAATGAGAACCGCAGTTACAACTGCCCAGCGAAACGTCTGATCATGTCTTTTCTGGCTGCGCGACAACGATTCAGTTCTGTTGCTCAACGCTTCCGCGCTGACATTATTCTTTTCATAACTTGCAAGCACTGCATTTACGTCAAGCTTCAGAAAACGCGCATAGGCACGCAAATAACCTTTAACAAATGTTGCGCCAGGTAATTTAGTGTAATCATCATTTTCCAGCGCCTTGATGTAATGGACGGTCAGATGCAAGGCTTCACCAACTGCTGCATGAGTAAGGTTTGCACTCTCCCTGGCCTTACGCAGTATCACCCCTGCCGTATCGTGCTGGCGCTCAGGAGGCTTACTGACCTGTTCAGCAGGCGGTTGATTGGTATTATTCATCAGTTAAAGTTTCCAGTAATTGCTGGTACAGCTGATTCTCGGTTGAAGCGCTGAAATCGCTTTCCAGCTGCTCCCCATATTCTGCGATGTTTTCCTTGTTGCCCAAGGCATTTTCCAGTTGGATGCCGATCCAGAGACTGCGTGCGTTATGTGTCACCCTATAGAACTGCAACAAGGCCAAATAGTTCCGGTAAAAAGCCCGCGCCTGCAGGACATCGCCTTTTTTCAGGTTCAGGTCAGCAAGCTCAAGGCTTGAGCGGAACTGCTGGGAATTGAGCTGGACAGCCCTGTTGAATGCAGACTCTGCTTCTGCCGTTCGATCCAATCTCAACGCAGCGAGACCCAGATTTTCGAAAGCCTGTGGGCGCCCGGGATATTCGACGTCCTGGACCACTCTTTCCAGTTGCTGATAGGCATCTTCGAAGCGGTTGTTGGCAAACAGGAACGCGGAGTAGTTGTTGCGCGCCTTTGAGTTAGCAGGATTGATGCGCAGGGATAGTTGGAAATTGTCATTTGCCAGTTCTGGCTCACCCTCCCTTGCATAAACCAGACCCCAAATTGCATAAACATCGCTGTTATTATTATCGATTCCCGCCGCATTCGCGAGATGGCGCTTGGAATTAGCAAGATCGCCCCCCTCAAGATAACCAACTGCAAGCTGCAGATAATTATCAAGCGCCACACTGTCAGAACGCTCCACATTGAAACCGCCAGTGGTTTCGGTAACACACGACACCAGCAGAAGCGGTAAAGTCACGAACACTGCAAATTTCACCGCACGCTTTAGGGCCTGGATGCTGAAATAGAGCGTATGTCCTGAACTCATTGATGCGCGCATGGTTGTCTGTGCTGATGATGAGTGGATTGGGTTGTTGATTGTTGCGTTCGTTTGTTCACTGGAGCGTCAGAATTTGTGTCTGTCCAGCCAGCTCACGCTGAGCCAGATGTCTGGCATTTCTCCGCGTACGATCATCTACCTGGCCAACCAGCTGGCCGCAGGCAGCGCCGATTTCATCTCCGCGTGTCGTACGAATTGTCACGGTGTAACCTGCATCCTGCAGTATTTTTCTGAACGTACTGATAGCCGTATTGGAGGAGCGCTTGTAATCGGAACCATCAAACGGGTTAAACGGGATAAGATTGATTTTACAAGGCACGGTCCGCAATAACTCGGCCAATTCGTGCGCATGCTGGCGGTGATCATTGACACCTGAGATCAGGATATATTCAATTGTTGCCACTCGGCTGTCTGGAAGGGAATCGAGATATTCCTTAACACTTGCCAGCAATTCCTTGATTGGGTATTTACGGTTGATCGGCACTATTTGGCTGCGGAGCTCATCGTTCGGCGCATGCAGGGAGATAGCCAGGGATGCGTCCGTATACTCACGCAGCCGCCTAATGGCCGGCACAACGCCGGAAGTGCTGATCGTGACTCTGCGCTTGGAAAGGCCATAACAATTATCTTCCATCATCAGGCCGATTGCGTTTATGACATTGTCAAAATTCAGG
>CAIYIP010000484.1 GCA_903926285.1 uncultured Gammaproteobacteria bacterium | reverse complement strand
TGTCCAGGCCTTAATGCGAAACATCCTGCTGGCAGGCCCTGGGTCAGGGCTTCCCACTCATTGCCGCCAGCGCAGCTGCGGTACTCGCGTAGTTTGCCTTCGGGTGGGTAATGCTCGGAATCACTCTTGATCGGCACCCCGTAAAGTGCTGAATCTACCACCTACTAAAGAAGGGGCCATCGATCTTCCCCTCTTTGCGGTCGCCATCCGAAGTAAGAATGAATGCGCCTTTGCGCGTATCTGCCAATACTCTTATTTTGCTCATCCGGGCTGTGTCCTCGTGATGGAGTTTTGACAACAAATGGATTGTGCCTTCTTCAGGACTTTATGCAAAGACAGGGCGGTTCCGTAAGTATAGCCGTCCACGGAAGGCTGGAATCGACAGTGTGATAGAAACTATTTGCGTGTCTGTTTCGGTCGCAGATAATCTTGAAGAACTGTGGCAGCATAAGGGCTTATGAGACTTCATCGGCATGGATGCCGATGCGAGCTACATGGATGTATTCATGCGGTCTCATAAGCCCTTATGCTGCCACAGTTCCTGCCAGAATTAGTCGGATGTTTGCAGATTGAATACCGCAAGGCACTGGTTTACCCTGCGCCTTCATTTAACCTTCCAGGGAACTCACCCATGCGTATTACACAACTGCTCGCTTTGGCCGGATTCAGCCTTCTCATGACTGGCACTGCCCAGGCACAGGACTATGGCCCATCGATAAATTTTGCCCAGGCCAAGGAAGTACTCGCTGCGGCAGAAGCCGAAGCCGCCAAACAAAAATTTACCGTGGCAATTGCGATTGTTGATACTGCGGGCAATCTGGTTGCGTTCTCCAAAGGCGACAATACCCAGACTGCGAGCGTAGAAGTGTCGGAAGCCAAGGCCGTTTCTGCCGTGAGTTTCAAACGTGCAACCAAGGCATTCCAGGATACGGTGGCTGCTGGTGGTGTGGGTTTGCGTGTACTGACTTTGCCTGGTGTAGTTGCTGCTGAGGGTGGCGTTCCGCTGGTATCCGGTGGCGCAATTATCGGCGCAATCGGCGTTTCCGGCATGACATCTGAGCAGGACGGCATCGTGGCTGCTGCAGGTGTTGCAGCGATCAAATAATGTATGAACGCTTGATGGGCAGCGAGCGTGCTGCCCATCGGGTTTATTCAAAGGTCTTTTAAGCAACGCGTTGCAACTTCCCGTTGTTTCTCTGGCTACCAGAAATTCCATAACCTCAAGCATAGCCTGATGGCTTGGCACAAACTTGTTGCCCTCAACCATGTGGTTTCCGTTTACTAGCAATGCAGGCGCACCTGTAAATTTGCCAGCATGTTGGCCAGCTGCTGCTGGCCTACGAATTCTGCCGTGCAACGTTTGCATCCCGTCAGATGGCTGGGAACGTTTGCGATGCTGGTTGCGGGCAACTGATCGCAGCTGGAATCGACTAGCAGTTCCGAGCCTTGTTTACAGTTCATGATGATTTTCTCCTGCGGTTATTTGTGCCCTGGCGTTCTTCATCAAAATACTCCGGCAAGTGCAATTCATCAACGCCCCATATACCCGTATCGGGATGACTGTAGCCGATTCAAGACAAACATGGGACAGGAGAACGTAGATGGCTGAACTCAAAACGTAAAAGAATGCTGCGAGTGTGGAGGAATTTATTGCCGCTGTTGCAAATGACACGCGCAGGGGAGAGCTGTCTTTATATCAACAAGCTGACTGACGTCGACATCAAGGTGTTCGAGACGATCATGCGTACCGCGCACAAGTACAAGCAGCAGAGTCAGCGGGGCAAAGACTAGTTTACTTGGCCGCTATGTCCTGGCTTTTTCGATTTGCAGGACTTCGCAGGTGGTGCCGCTAACACGCCAGCGAATGTTCAGATCGTACAGGAACATGCCGAATTCGCGCTCCGATGCCTGCCGCACATGCTGGGCAGGACGGGGATCCTGTTGCAGCACTGCGGTGATGAAGTTTTCCAGTGCAGGATAATCAACGGCAAATTCTCCGAGCTGTTGTTGTGCTTCCGCATTAAAATTTACTGGCAGGATTTTTTCAGGTGCGCTGTCTGCATAACCGCCACGCGCATGTACCTTTGCATCGGCGTACGGCAGATAAGGCTTGATATCGAGAATCGGTGTGCCATCGACAAGGTCTATGCCTCTTACACGCAGGATTAATGCCGGCCCCCGTTGTTGAATGTCGACAAACTCCACGACCGACATGCCAATGGCATTGGGTCGGAAAGTGGAGCGTGTAGCAAAAACGCCTACTCGTGTTGTACCGCCGAGGCGCGGTGGAGTAACGGTTGGCGTCCAGCCTTGTGCTGCAGTTTCGTGGAAGTGGAATACGAGCCACAGGTGGCTGAACTGCTCCAGTCCGCGCAGGCAATTAATATCGGCAAATTCCGCCACAAAATGAATTTCGCCGATCGCTTCGCGCACGAGATCAGGCTGCCGCGGTATCGCAAATTTCTGCTTGTAGGGACCGCGCATGTAGCCGACCGGCCGCATGGGTATTGCGGATGCCGTTACCATGATGATAGCGCTCGGTTGCATGTCTGCAGGTGCCCGCGATCCAAATAGTGTAAAACTGTAGCCAGCAGAAAAAAGCCACCGGCGCTGTAGATAAAGCCGGTGCTTTCATTGCAGGAATTCCAGGTAACCAGCAGGGGAACCAGCATGGTGGTGCCCCACATCAGCATGACAAAGGCACCAATCTTGAAAGCAGGGTTGAATAGATTCATGTAACCGAGGACTCCTTCGGCGATTTTAGCGCGAAAGCCGCAAGACCAGCCATGTAAAGCATTGCTGCATGCAGAATTAATTGGTTGTTCCCGCCTTGGGCTTTTGGGACAATCGCCGACCTTGGAAATCAACTGAGTCTGTTCTTATGCAAATTACCGACAACTGTGTTACCCGCTTTCACTACACCCTCAAAGATGACAAGGGTGCACAACTCGAAAGCTCAAAGGGCGGCGAGCCTATGACCTACCTGCACGGACACGATTCGCTACTCAAGGGCCTCGAAGCAGCACTCGTTGGTAAACAACCGGGTGATGCCTTCACTGTTACGCTGTCACCCGAACACGCTTTTGGCGAACTGCGTTCCGAAAATGAATTACGCGTGCCAATCAGCCAGCTGCAGGGCGCCAAAAAATGGGAGCCGGGCATGCAGGCAGTTATTCACACTGCTCATGGCCATCAACAGGTCACTGTGCTGAAGGTGGGCCACACGATGGCAACCGTCGATACCAATCATCCGATGGCCGGCAAAACACTAACCTTTGATGTTGAGGTAGTCGAAGTTCGCGAGGCATCCGAAGTTGAACTGTCCCACGGCCATGTCCATGGTGCGGGCGGCCATCACCACTAGCTCACGCACGCGCGCAAGCAAGCACTCATTCAGGGAACAGCGATGGAAAGTTTATTACAGGCCGAAAATATTTCGAATGTCATTGAGCTTGCGGTCGCTCCGGTATTCTTGCTTGCCAGTATCAGTGGCGCGTTAAATGTAATGTCGCTGCGCCTGGGCCGCATCATCGACCGTGGCCGCAAGCTCAACGAAATTCCATGTGAAACAGATTCCGAGCAATACATCGAAGCCGATAAGGAACAACGTCTGCTGGCCAAGCGTGCGCGGCAGATCCATCAGGCCATTACACTAAGCACCATGAGTTCGCTGTTTGTGTGCCTGGTTATCGTGGTGCTGTTTCTGGATGCCTTGTTCCAGCTGCACCTGGAGAGTTTCATCGCGTTGCTGTTCATCATTGCACTGTTGTGCCTGATTGTTGGCCTGTTGATTTTCCTCAAGGAGATCAGCCTGAGTACACACGCTTTCAAGTTCGGACGTTACAAGACGGTCGACAAGCCCTGAACCACTTCGAGGCCGGGTGCATTGGTGCCCGGCCGATAAAGCCGTTGGCCCCCGTGACTACGATATGCATTGTGGCGGGTTGCTCAGATCAGAAGAAATGTGGCGGACATTCAGGCCGCCATTACCAAGTCATCAAGTACTATTTAAAGACAAATTTTTGCAGCGCACTGCCAGCAATCATCGCGGCAACAAACATAAGCAGTTGTGGCTCAAGAGTGCTGAGTCCGGCCAGGGCCGGGCCGGGACAGAGCCCAACGAGCCCCCAACCAATGCCAAAAATAATGGCGCCCATGATCAATGTAAAATCGAGATCCTTGCGTGTCGGTAAATAGAATTTGATTTCACACAAGGGCTGGAACAATTTTTTCTGAAACAGCTGAAACGCCGGTGTGGTGATGGCAAGGGCGCCAACCATGACCAGCAAGAGTGTAGGATCCCAGTTGCCTGTCACATCGAGAAAGGCCAGTACGCGTTCGGGGTTAACCATGTCCGACAAACTCAGGCCAAGGCCGAACAACAGGCCGGAAGCAGCAGTAGCGAGCAGGAACAAAAGCGGGTTGCGCTGTTGGGTGTTTGTCATGAGCTAGACTCCCGAACCGTGGCGTACAAAATATACTGTGATCATGGCGGTAGCGATGAAAGTCATCGTTGCAACGATGGAGCGCATTGAGAAACGTGCTACGCCACAAACGCCATGGCCACTCGTACAACCATTGCCAAGCCGTGTGCCATAACCGACCAGCACACCGGCAAGAACAGTTATCCACCAGGGGTTGTTGTTATACACAGCCAGCGCACGTCCTTGCACAAAAGGCAGCAGCCAGGCACCGAAGATAAGGCTTGCCAGAAATACCACACGCCAGAGTGTGTCGGTTTTATGCGGAGGAAGAATGCCCCCCAGGATGCCGCTAATGCCGGCTATACGGCCATTAAACAGCAACATTATGGTGGCGGCGCTGCCAATCAGCACTCCACCGATCAAAGCATTGGCTGCAGAAAATTCCATCATCAGTCTCCGGTGTGAAAGAACCTGGTAATTTTGTCGTGCTATTTTTTGGTGAGCTTATCGAGGTAACCCATGGCGAACGCAGATAACACAAACGTCAGGTGAATAATCACATACCACATCAACAATTCGCGCTCGACATTGATCATATTCATGAAGATACGTAGCAGATGAATCGAGGAAATCGCGACAATACTCGCAGCGACTTTCATCTTGAGAGACGCAGCGTCCATCTTGCCTAGCCAGCTGAGCTTGGAGCTTTCGGACTTGTCGTCGAGCTCGGACACAAAATTTTCGTAGCCACTGAGCATGACCATGACGAGCAGGCCGCCTACGAGTGAAATATCAATCAATGATAAGACAATCAGTACTACGTCTGATTCGGTGGCAGTAATCAAGTCAGTAAAGAGGTGAATCACTTCCTGGAAAAACTTGAGCATCAGTGCCAGCAAGGCAAAACTCAGGCCGAGGTAGACAGGAGCCAGCAACCAGCGCGCACGCACCATGAGTGTTTCAATAAT
>CAIYIP010000483.1 GCA_903926285.1 uncultured Gammaproteobacteria bacterium | reverse complement strand
TGTTTTTTCTGGATGTCATGCGTTCGTACTCCGTGTTGTCAAAGCCACGTCAAATCAAATATTTATCATTTGGCCGGCAAGTATAGCTGTAAATAAATTTTCAGTCCAAATCATGCCATGGCAAGATCGGCTACTGCCCCTTTGAAAACAACTAGCTGTTCTCAATGTTCTGCAGTCGTGTTGTGGCGCGCCTTCTGTTCTTCTTCCATCACAAAAATGACATCCAGCACCGTTGTGAGTGCCTTGAAAATGCTGTCCGGGATCACTGCTCCGGGCGGCAGGGTACTCCGCTTGTGGCTCAGCGAAAAATCCTGAATGACTAGAATTTCATGTACTTGCGCCACCCTGAGCAGGGGCTCAACACCGCTGCCACGGCCGCCATGTGCCGGCGGGTGTCCTCGTTAACGCTCTGGCGAGTGTCCTCGTTAACGCTGGGCCTGAGTTGCGCGTTGATGATATTGGTCACGCGGATTCACCCTTCCAGTGACATCGAGTGCGGGTATTCATGGCCTTATTAATTTAATAGCGACAGCAGTCCCCACAAACTTGAGGGGCAGATTGCTGCCGGTGGCATGCCTTTTGCTGAGGTCATATGCAAGTCATACAACAGAGCGAATTTCTCGCTAAAAGAGTCAAACATTTGTCGCTCTGTCTGCCGTGAAGGCGCGGTTGTCAAAGTCTTGACTCTACCAGCCACAGAATGAGAGTACCCCCGATGAGCGAAGCCAGCAAACGCAGATTTAACACTACCGGAGCCGAAAAAGCTGCGCAATTCCTGATGGTCATGGGTGAAGAGCGCGCCGCAGGTGTACTCAAGTGCCTGTCCAACGAGGAAGTCCAGAAGATCGGCGTGGAAATGACACGCATGAACGGCATGAACACCGAAGACGTCAATTTTGTGCTGACCGATTTCCTCAATGAATGTGAAATAAAGGGCTCGATCAATATCGTGGCCGATGAATATACCAAGAATGTGCTGATCCAGGCGCTTGGCGCAGATGCCGCCGAAACCATTCTCGAGCGCATCTTGATGGGTGGCAATACGAAGGGTCTCGATTCGCTGCGCTGGATGGAGCCACAGCTGATCGCTGGTATTATTCAAAACGAACATCCACAGATCCAGGCCATTGTTGTGTCATATCTGCAGTCCGAACAGGCAAAGGATGTATTGCGTTATTTGCCCGAGAACATCGTAGTCGAATTGATGATTCGTATGGCCGAAATGGAATCAGTCGATCCAAAAGCCCTGCAGGAACTTAGCTATTCACTCGAAAAACAGGTGGAAGGTGTTGTCACCAAGCAGAGTTCAGCCATGGGTGGAGTCAAGAACGTAGCGGGTATCTTCAACGCGATGGACCGCTCTACTGAAGTAGCCATCATGACGAAACTCAATATTGCCAATGCAAAAGTGGCAGAGCGCATCCAGGAATTGATGTTTGTATTTGAAGACCTCAAGAAAATTCCGAACAAGGACTTCCAGTTGCTGCTGCGTGAAGTGGCCACCGACAAACTGGCGCTGGCACTCAAAGGTGCCGAGCAGGCTCTCACTGATAAAGTTACCAAGAATATGTCAACCCGCGCAGCCGAAATTTTCCTGGATGACATGAACAACATGGGGCCGGTGAAAGTCAGCGACGTGGAAGCCGCACAGAAAGAAATTCTGGCAATTTCCAAGAAGCTGGCCGACGCAGGCCAGATTATCTTGTCCGAAGACAACGCAGCGATGATCGGGTAATAAACAATGAGCGACATACTTTCCCAAAACGAAATCGATGCGCTGCTCCACGGCGTCGATACTGGCGCTGTAGGCGAAGACGAGATGGTCATACGTAATGAGTATGAAATCTACGATCTGACCAGCGGCATCCACCGCGTCCAGGGCTGGATTCACGACATCAAGCTCGTGGATGAAAGAATCCAGAGCAACCTGAGTATCAGCCTGCTGGGCTTGCTGCACAAAAGTGTAGACGTAAGGCGCGAAGAAATCCGCATCCAGAAATTCGGTGAGTACAGCAAAACGCTTTATGTTCCTTCCAGCATCAATACTTTTGTGTTGCGCGGCCTGTCAGGTTATTCCGCCATCGTGCTGGATGCCAAGTTGGTTTATGCGCTGGTCAATATTTTCTTTGGCGGGGGTTCACGCCTGATCCAGATCGAAGGCAGGGAATTCACGATTACCGAACAGCGTGTGATCCAGCTGATCCTCAAATCGATTGTTGATGCCATCAAGACTGGCTGGAAAACACTGTCCGATGTGGACTTCAAGTTGGTTGAAACGGAGATGAATCCTGCAGCCATTTCCTGCTATTCCGCTACCGATGTGCTGATGATTCGTCCGTTTAAAGTCACTTTCGACGGCGGCGGGGGCGAAGTCCAGTTGCTCATGCCGGGTTCTGTTATTGATTCGATATTCCGGAATAAAAATAACAAGGCCACAGAGGGCAAGCTTGAGCAGATACTCAAGACCAGAGCACTGGGCTTCGCTACCAATGTCACTGGAGAACTGAGTGGCGCCAATCTCACGATTGGTGATCTGTTCCGTCTGGCCAAGGGTGACATTATTGCGGTGGATTCTCCCGAACAGGTTGATGTGAAAGTAAACGGCGTCACCAAATTCAAGGCCCGTATGGGTGAAGTAAATGGCAAAGTGGGTCTTAAGATCCTGCAGTAATCCAGCCTCCGACCAATTACACACAGAATAAAGGTAAGCCTGAAATGGAAACAAAGACTAACAGCGCAGCGGGCAAGAAGCTTGGAGGTGAGCCGGTTCTGCCGATGCCGCTTTCCAATATCACGCTCAACAAGGCCGAGCTGAAACGTTCCGCCAATCCCATGCTACAGCAGGGTGGCACGCTACCGTTTACGGCGATGCTGGATGTGCCGATTGAAATGGTGTTTGAAGTAGGTCGCACCAATATCTCGATCAAGCAATTGATGGAGATGACCCAGGGCTCATTTGTCGAACTGCGCCAGGTATCCGTCGACATTATCGATATCAGAATCAACGACAAGCTGTTTGCGTTTGGTGAAACCATCGCGCTGCAACAGCACTACGGTATCCGCTTCGGCGAGCATGAAATCATACCTGGAGTTGATGATGGCGAAAAATAAGCAATATCCTGGCTGGTTTGCGCCAAAGGGTACACTGCGCGGGGCGTTGTTCATGCTGCTCGGCACAGTCGCCAGCACACCCCTCTTTGCTGCCGACAGCCAGGCCCAGACTGAACGCACACTGGGCCAGCAGTACCTGAGTGTACTACCAGTACTGATCTTGATTTTGCTGCTTATTGTTGGTCTCGCGTTCCTGATCAAAAAATTCAATCCCACGCTTGGCCGTGGCAATCCGCTGATGCGTGTACTGGGGACTTTGCCGCTGGGTGGCAAGGAGCGCTTGATCCTCGTGCAGACAGGTGATGCCTGTCTGTTGCTTGGCGTAACTCCAGGCCAGATTCAGACCTTGCATGTAGTGAACAAGGACAGTCTGAGTGGCGCAACCGAGGTTTTGCCTGCTGGCATTGCTGCAGGCGGTTTTGCGGGCATTTTGCAAACTGTCATCAAAAGGTAGTGGTTATGCGCTGTATCTGGATTAAAGCCGTAGTTCTTCTGCTCCTGTGTGGACCTTTCCTGTCCATGCCAGTATTCGCAGCTGCAAACGAGCTTACGCTGGTTACCCGCGAGATGGACGAAAGCGGTGTAGCGAGCTACAGCGTCAGCCTGCAGATTCTGTTCGCGATGACCATGCTGAGCATGTTGCCGGCGATTCTGATGTCGATTACTTCATTCACCCGGATAGTTGTGGTGCTCGCAATCCTGCGCCAGGCACTGGGTTTGATGCAGACACCTTCCAACCAGGTCATCCTCGGCCTCGCGCTGTTTACGTCACTGTTTATCATGGCACCCGTATTCGAAAGTGCTTATCAGAATGGCATCTCGCCCTATATGAGTGAACAAATGGAATTCCAGGAAGCAATGGTGGAGTCCGGCGCGCCGTTTCATAAATTCATGAGTGACCAGACCCGCGAAACAGACCTGGCGCTGTTCGCCGACATGGCGGGCTTCGATGGTTTCACTACTGCTGAAGAAGTGCCGTTCAAGGTTCTTGTTCCTGCATTCATGACCAGTGAGTTGAAAACTGCTTTCCAGATCGGCTTCCTGATTTTTATTCCGTTCCTTGTTATCGACCTCGTGGTAGCAAGTGTACTGATGTCGATGGGCATGATGATGTTGTCGCCAATGCTCATCTCGCTCCCATTCAAGATCATGTTATTTGTATTAGTTGATGGCTGGGCCCTTGTCATGGGTACGCTGGCCGCCAGTTTTGTCGTAAGTTGAAGGAGCAGAGCAATGGACGAAAGTGTAGTTCTTGACGTAGGCAACAGTGCGCTTTACCTGATCATGTATCTGTCTGCGCCGCTGCTTTTGGCAGCCCTTGCCACTGGGTTCATCGTCAGTGTGCTACAGGCTGCGACCCAGATCCAGGAACAGACGCTTAGCTTTATTCCAAAACTAATTGCAATCGTGGTGGCGCTGATGGTGATGGGTCCCTGGATGCTGCAGTTGTGGCTTACCTTTACTCATGATCTGTTCATGAGTATTCCCGACCTGATCGGTTAGGCTAGCCAATGGCAGTTGCCGCAGACGACATTCTTCTCCTCATTGAACAGTTCTTGTTGCCGTTCATTCGTCTGGGCAGTTTTTTTCTTGCCGCGCCGATTTTTGGTGCTCGTACCGTACCTGTCCGTATTCGTCTTATCCTGGCGTTTGGTGTGACTGTGCTGTTGTTTCCTGCGCTGAATATGCAAACCACCTTTGATGTGTTTTCACCGCAGGGACTCGTCGTGATACTGCAGGAAGTCCTGATCGGTATTGCGATGGGCCTAATCCTGCAATTTACGATGGCCGCGATTGTGATGGCCGGACATACGATTGCTACGGCGATGGGGCTTGGATTTGCGTCGAGTGCCGATCCGCAGAATGGCGTGCAGGTAACCGTCGTAGGGCAGTTCTATCTGATTCTTGCCACTCTCGTCTTCCTCGGCGTCGATGGGCATCTGGTGGCGCTCGACATAATAGCCAACAGCTTCACGCGTTTTCCGGTTGGCGCATTTGTGCTGGATGCAATTGTGTTCTGGGAAGTCGGCTTGTTTTCCACGCAGATGTTCGTCACCGGTTTACTGCTTGCCATGCCCGTGATGACAGGCGTGCTGCTCGTCAACCTCGCGTTTGGCGTGATGACACGCGCTGCACCACAACTGAATATTTTTTCGATTGGTTTTCCCATGGCCATGCTGGCCGGTTTTATCCTGATGTTGTTGAGCCTGCCGGTGTTCATGCCGCTACTCGACACTGCCTTTACGCAAACCTTCGCTGAACTCAACGGAATGTTTAACTAATGGCAGATAGCGACCAGGAAAAAACTGAAGCCGCGACCCCCCGGCGGCTCGAAGAAGCCCGCAAAAAAGGTCAGGTTCCCCGCTCACGCGAATTGAATGTGCTGGCTTCGCTGCTGGTATCCGGTTGCGCGCTGCTCGTGCTCGGTCCCATGATGATCGAAGGCATCCGCAAGATGCTCGTCCGAGGCCTTAGCTTTGATCACAATCTGGCCTACGACGCATTTGCGATGAGTGAAGAACTATGGGCTGCAGCAATAGCAACGATGCTGTTGCTCGCACCATTTTTCCTGTTGATGTGTGGGGTGTCACTGTTAAGCCCGCTCGCGCTCGGCGGCTGGCTGTTTTCGACCGACATGGCGATGCCGAAGTTTTCGCGGATCAATCCCGCCAGTGGTCTCATGCGCATGTTTTCCGTCAAGAGCCTGGTAGAACTTGGCAAGGCCATCGCTAAATTTTTGCTCGTGGCTGTGGTAGTAGTGATGATCCTGAGCAACATCCTGCAGGACATCATTACCTTGCCTTTGCTTGAACTCGACATATCGCTTAAACACATGGCGAGCCTGCTGATCCTTTCGTTCCTCGGCTTCAGCATAGTTTTGCTTGTCGTAGTGATGATCGATGTGCCTTACCAGATATGGGATCACCAGAAACAGATACGAATGACGAAGCAGGAAATCCGCGAAGAGATGAAAGAGTCCGAAGGGCGCCCCGAAGTCAAAATGGCTATCCGCGCCAAGCAGCAGGAAATTTCCCAGCGTCGCATGATGGAAGAAGTGCCGAAAGCCGATGTCATCATTACCAACCCGACGCACTACGCAGTTGCGCTCAAATATGACCAGAGCGGCAGCGGCGCGCCAATTGTGATCGCGAAGGGCAAGGACCTTATTGCGGCGAAAATTCGTGAGATCGCCAAAGAAAACAAGATTGTTATCTTTTCGGCACCGCCGTTGGCACGCGCTTTGTATAGATCAACAGATCTTAACCAGCAAATACCCGAGAATCTGTTCGTGGCCGTTGCCCAAGTTCTAGCCTACATCTTCCAGCTGCGCCAGGCTGCGCATTCATCTCGCGTCATTCCGCATCCGCCCACCAACATTCCGGTGCCGGAAGAATACACCAGTAAGGAGCAAGCATAATGGCTGCACTGCCAACCCCCGCGATTGCTACGGCGTCAATGCTCGGCCTCAACAGCAAGGGGCTCGGCACGCCGATCCTGATTGTCATGCTGCTGGCGATGATGGTCTTGCCATTGCCACCGTTCATGCTCGACTTCCTGTTCACCTTTAATATTTCATTGTCGCTGATCGTGATGCTGGCCGCCGTATATATGGCGCGTCCGCTCGATTTCGGCGTATTTCCGACGGTTTTGCTCGTGACGACCCTGTTGCGCCTTGCACTCAACATCGCTTCCACGCGTGTTGTGTTGATGGAAGGGCATAACGGACCGGGCGCAGCAGGCCATGTAATCGAGGCTTTCGGCGATTTCGTGGTGGGAGGTAACTATGCGGTGGGCATCGTGGTGTTCGCGATTCTTGTCATCATCAACTTCGTCGTCGTAACGAAAGGCGCAGGCAGAATTTCTGAAGTAACCGCGCGTTTTACCCTTGATGCAATGCCAGGCAAACAGATGGCAATCGACGCCGACCTTAATGCCGGCCTCATCAACCAGGATGCTGCGCGTACACGCCGTGCCGATGTCGCGAAAGAGGCGAGTTTTTACGGGGCAATGGACGGTGCGAGCAAATTCGTCCGCGGTGATGCAGTAGCCGGCATCCTCATATTGTTCATCAACATGATTGGTGGTTTTGCGATCGGCGTACTGCAGCATGACCTTTCTGCCGCAGAGGCCGCGAAGAACTATGTATTGCTGACGATTGGTGACGGTCTCGTTGCCCAGATTCCTGCATTGCTGCTCTCAACTGCTGCGGCGCTGATTGTTACACGCGGCAATGACTCTGGCGATGTCAGCGGCGAAATGATGACGCAGCTGTTCGACAGTCCGAAGGTGTTCATTATCACTGGTTGTGTGATTGGTGGCCTTGGCTTGATCCCGGGCATGCCCAACTTCATCTTCCTGCTGATGGCGGCTGCGATGTTTGGCTGGGCCTATCTGCTGAATACTCGGCAGAAGGCAGAACAGATAGCGGACAGCAAGAAGGAAGTAATCCAGGAAGCGGTCCCGGTTGTTCACGAGCTGGGTTGGGATGATGTACTGAGCACCGACATCATTGGTCTTGAAGTCGGCTATAGGCTGATTTCTCTAGTGGACCAGAATCAGAACGGCGAGTTGCTGGGCAGAATCAAAGGCGTGCGCAAGAAACTGTCGCAGGAACTGGGCTTCCTGGTTCACTCGGTGCATATCCGCGACAACCTCTCGCTCGCGCCGAATGCTTATCGCATCACCTTGCATGACGTGCCCGTGAGCGAAGGTGAAGTCCATCCGGGCCGTGAAATGGCGATCAATCCTGGTCAAGTGTTTGGCGACCTCGACGGAATTGCCGGCAAAGATCCGGCGTTCAGTCTCGACACCATCTGGATTGATGCCGCGCAGCGCGAAGAAGCGCAGTCCAAGGGTTATACCGTTGTGGATTGCAGCACCGTGATTGCGACGCACCTGAGTCACACCCTCAAACAACATGCGTTTGAACTAATCGGCCATGATGAGGTACAGAAGCTGCTCGACTCGCTTGGCAAATCCGCACCCAAACTCGTGGAAAACCTCGTACCGAAGACATTCAGCCTCGGCACAGTCCTCAAGGTCATGCAAAACCTGCTCGAAGAGAACGTGCCGATCCGTGATATCCGCACAATCGCCGAAGCTTTGGCGGGGCAAACGCCAAATGGCCAAAATTCTGACGATCTTACCGCTGCTGTGAGGATCGCACTGAGCCGGACAATCTGCCAAAACCTCATAGGAATGAAGGGCGAAATCAAAGTTATTGTACTCGATGCAAAGATGGAACAGTTGTTGCTAGATGTCATATCGAATATCAGGAAAGGCAGTCCTGCAGCACTTGAACCCGGCCTGGCAGAACGTTTGCTGGATGAATTGAAGAGCCGGACGCAGGAAATGGAAATGAGCGGTCAGATACCTGTTTTGCTGACCAGCGACGAGATGCGGTTATGGATGTTCAGATTCTCGCGCAGCGCATGTCCTAACCTGAAAGTGCTTGCCTACAGCGAGATCCCTGCGAATAAGCAGATCAAGGTAACAGCAACAATAGGCAGGATACCTGCCCTGACGAAATAACAATGTGTTCCGCAACGTGACGGCGGAAGGAGAACGACAAAGTGCGAGTCGAAAAATTTACCGGAAGTGATATGCGTCAGGCCATGTCCAATGTCAGGGAGGCCCTGGGTAGCGATGCTGTGATTATTTCCAGCAAGCGCGTCAATGACATGACCGAGATTACTGCGGCGATGAACTATGATCCGCAGGTTCCTGAAAGCGTGCGTATGGTTGCTGAAATACGCAACGACAAATATGTGCCGGAGCTGCCAAAACAGGACATGGCGCCAGCCATCGTTGAAATCCAGGATGAACTGGGCCGCTTGCGCCAGTTGTTCGAAGGTGAACTTGCCCAGCTTGCCTGGCGCGACATGAGCAAGCGTCAGCCAAACCGTTTTGCCTTGATCAGCCGGCTTGATATGTGTGGCATCAAGCGCGACTTGGCCGAAAAAATCGTCGACCGCGTATTGCCCTGCGACAATCTTGAACAAGGCTGGCGCAAAACACTCGGCATCCTCGGTGGCAGCATCACTTCTTACAAACATGACATTCTCGAAAAAGGCGGCGTTATCGCCTTGCTGGGTTCTACTGGCGTCGGCAAGACTATTACGGCGGCGAAATTGGCCGCTCGTTTTGCGCTGCGTCATGGCCGTCGTGCTGTGGCTTTTATCAGCACCGACAAATACAAGGTAGGGGGCCAGGAGCAACTGGTTTCCTTCGGCAGCATTCTGGGCATTCCGGTGCAGATGGTTGCCAATGCTGAAGAAATGCAGCGCACGCTCGATAGCCTGTCCGAACGCAAACTCGTGATCATCGATACCGCCGGCATGAGCCAGCGCGATATGTCACTCGCCGATCAGTTCCAGACGCTTTCGACCGTCGCCAGAATCCAGCCGATGCTGGTGCTGCCTGCCACGGCGCGCGAATCTATCATCCTTGAGACGATCAAGGCGTTTTCAAAAGTAAACCTCGCATCGGCGATCATTACCAAAACTGACGAAGGTGATGCACTCGGACCGATCCTGTCCTGCATCCTGCAGCATAACTTGCCGCTGTCGTTTATCACCAATGGCCAGAAAGTGCCCGAAGATTTACATGTGGCTGAGCCAAAACTGCTGCTGGCAGAAATCATCCGTAGCTACAAACAACAACAAAAAATGCAGGAAATTCCTGCTTCTGCAATGTCCATTCACTAGGCGACCACTGATGATGCTTGCAGAAAAACCACGTATGACCACAAACCCCGGCAAGTCCCAGGTGCGAGTACTGGCAGTTGCCAGCGGCAAGGGTGGTGTGGGCAAGACCAATGTGTCAGTCAATCTTGCGATAGCTCTTGCGAAACACAAACATTCCGTTCTCGTGATGGATGCAGACCTCGGTATGGCCAACATCGACGTGATGCTCGGCATCCGTCCGGCCTACGATCTTTACCACGTAATTACTGGCCAGAAGACGCTTGATGAAGTGATCGTCGATGGCCCGGAAGGCATCAGTATTATTCCAGCTTCGAGTGGCGTCAGTCGTATGACGGAGCTTTCGCTCAGCGAACACGCCGGCCTTATCAGTGCCTTTGACCAAATCAGCAGGCAGGTAGATTTTTTGATTATTGATACTGCTGCGGGTATTGCCGAAAGTGTTATTACCTTCAGCAAGGCCGCGCAGGAAGTGCTCGTGGTCGTGTGTGACGAACCAGCTTCCATTACGGATGCTTATGCACTGATCAAAGTGCTGAGCCAGGAACATGGTGTCAAACGTTTCCAGGTGCTTGCGAACATGGTCAGGGATGCTGAACACGGGCGCCGCCTGTTTTCGAAGCTGGCCAACGTGGCGGAAAATTTTCTCGATATTTCGCTGGGTTTTGTCGGCAGTATTCCTGCGGATGAAAAACTCAAGGAAGCCGTCAGGAGCCAGACTCCGGTCATCCAGGCCTTTCCGCACAGCCCTTCAGGCATTGCCTTTTTTCAACTGGGGAAACGGATCAGCCAGCTGCCAAGGCTGCCGTCCGCAACCGGTTATCTCGAATTTTTTATTGAACGCAGTCATCAACAATATGCCGTCGCTAGAGGGGTTAGCTAATGAATAACGTTGTCGCAGAGAATCGTGCAGGACATTACTGCAACAGCAATCACTTATTTGAGAGCAATCTGAAATTGGTCAAGTCCATCGCCCACCACATCAGTGTGCGGCTGCCGGCCGGTTATTCCCTCGACGACCTGATCCAGGTGGGCATGATTGGCCTGCTGGAAGCTTCCAAGGTCTATGATCCTGCGCTGGGCGCGAGCTTCAAGTCTTACGCCTGTATCCGCATCCGCGGCGCGATCATGGACGAGTTGCGGCGCCAGGCTT
Source organism: uncultured Gammaproteobacteria bacterium (assembly GCA_903926285.1). Taxonomy (GTDB): domain Bacteria; phylum Pseudomonadota; class Gammaproteobacteria; order Pseudomonadales; family Pseudohongiellaceae; genus CAILUG01. The sequence continues at coordinate 2,942 of CAIYIP010000483.1, read as the reverse complement.
GGGTACCGCGGTCGGTACAGCAGAAATCACGGCGTTTGTCGGCTGCCATTCATAAGGTGGAGGGGCGGATGGGGCGTGCTGCCACCGACCGCGAAATTGCCGAAGAGCTCGACGAATCGCTGGATGATTACCATGAAACTCTCGAAATGGTGTCCGGCTGCACGGTTTTCAGCCTCGACGAAGACGATAATACGTTCGAACCTGCCTCTGAAGACGATATTCAGCTAAATATTATTCAGGATGATGCCGTTAAAAAGAAACTGGCTGAAGTAATTGGCAGTTTGCCCTATCAGGAAAAGATGGTAGTGGCGCTGTATTACGATAACGAACTTAACCTGAAAGAGATTGGTGAAGTACTGGAAGTGAGTGAATCACGCGTTTGCCAGATTCACAGCCAGGCAGTAAGCAGAATGCGGGCTCGCATGCAGCGCTGGTTGCAGGAGGAGCCGCAACAGAATTAACCCTTCTATGAAAAGGTAAAGTTCAGTAATGGATATCATGACGATTCTGGGCATAGTGGTCGGCCTGGTAGCAATCCTCGGTGGCAACATCATGGAAGGCGGACACACCGAATCCCTGATGATCTTTACCGCTTTTTTTATCGTGTTTGGCGGTACTTTAGGCGCTGTGATGGTACAGACACCCCTGGCTATTTTTATGCTTGGGATGAAACGCATGCAGTGGATGTTCATGCCGCCGAAAACCAACAAGAAAGAAATGATCGCCAAGATTGTGGAATGGAGTCAGCTTGCCCGCAAAGAAGGTTTGCTGAGCCTGCAAAACATCGCCGAGGTGGAAAAAGATGCGTTTTCCCGTAATGGCCTGCAAATGCTGGCTGACGGCGGCGAGCCCGAAACCATCCGCAGCATTCTTGAAGTCGAGATGGGCATGACAGAGCATCGCGAACTTGCCGCAGCGAAAGTCTGGGAAGGTTTTGGCGGCTATTCACCCACCATCGGCATCATCGGTGCAGTAATGGGTCTGATCCATGTAATGAACAATCTTGCCGACCCGGCAGCACTTGGTCCCGGCATCGCAGTGGCTTTCGTGGCAACCATTTACGGTGTCGCCCTCGCCAACCTGTTTTTTCTACCTACCGCGAGCAAACTCAAATCCATCGTCGGTTCGCAGGCCCAGTACCGTGAAATGATCGTTGAGGGCCTGGTGGCAATTGCCGAAGGCGAAAATCCGCGCAATATCGATAGCAAGCTGCAGTGTTATCTCTAGGCGGATGAGGATACATGTCACGTAAGAAAAAACATGAGGAGCACGAAAACCACGAACGCTGGCTGGTTTCCTATGCCGATTTTATAACCCTGCTGTTTGCGTTTTTTGTGGTGATGTATTCGATGTCGTCGGTAAACGAGGGTAAATATCGCGTACTGTCTGAATCCATGGTGGCGGCATTCAAGAGTCCCGCGCGTTCGCTCGAGCCAGTGCAGGTTGGTGAACTCTCGCGTTCGCCGCATATGGCCGATGTCAGCATCATGGATAGGCCCAGACCAATCAACTACAACCCGATAGTGATAAATCAACCCGTCGCTCCCAGTATTTTGTTAGAAGTCAACGAAGACGCATGGGCCATGGATGCTGCAGGCGAACAGATCGACACAATCGCAGACGATGTTGACGAGGCTTTGCAAGAACTCATCGATAAAGATGTGGTGCAGGTCAGACGCAGCAAGCTGTGGCTGGAAATTGAACTGAAAACAAGTTTTCTGTTTTCGTCAGGCAGTGCCGCGCCGTCAATTGACGCTGAAGTGATACTGAGCCAGCTCGGCAAGGTCCTCAAGGAATACCCGAATCGAGTACATGTTGAAGGTTATACGGATGACAAACCCATTGTCAGTGCGTTGTTTCCGTCGAACTGGGAACTGTCGTCGGCAAGAGCAGCGGCGGTCGTGCGACTATTTGCAGTGTATGGCGTTGCCCCGGAGCGCATGGCGTCGGTGGGTTATGGCGAATTCAGGCCAATAACCAGCAATACAACCGAGGCTGGCAGAACCCTTAATCGCAGGGTGGTGATAGTTATCCTGGCAACGCTTGATGATGAAACCGGCGAAGCATCAGTAACGAATTTTGAAATGCTCAAGCAACAACTTGAAAGTGGGCCTGCGCAGGTCAATTAGTAGGGTGGCGGCTGGCCTTCCGTCAGTGCTATTCAAAACCAATGAGACTATCTAGTCGAGTTTGCCAAAGCCTTGTCCAGCATGAGTTGGTTTATTCCTGCCTCGCCAAGACTGGTTTGATATTCCGCAGCATTATTCAGATGAATGATCAGTGCGCCCAGTGCGTTTTCGATCAGATCGACTTCAGTCGCAGCAAAAGGGGTGAGCCTGCTCAGGGCGATGCGGCCAAATAACTTGCCGCCAATGTTGATGCGGTATTTACATTTGTGTTGGTGGGCCGTGCCGTAGATTATCTGGCTGTCATTCTCTTCACTGGTAAATTCAAAACTGTCGTATTGCACCAGCTCTCTCATCTCAAGTACAAAAATCTTGATAAGGTCGGCTATCGGCAAGGTCGTCTGGATAGCGGCGGGATGATTAGCCTGTGCCATAAACTAGGTCTCTTGGGTGATATTGCCAATGGAATTATTCATAACTGCTTCCTACTGATTCCTACTGATTCTTTTTTAGCAATTCGCATGCCAGCTTGAAACTTGTCAAGATGGGTGAATACAAGCAATTTTTAGCAGAAAAACCGCTGTTTTTGCGTGCTTCATGTGTATGGCAGGAGAGGTGAACGTCAGATTATTGACCGTGGTACGAATTCATGATGGCTGGGCCTGCCTCGGCCTATGACAGGCGGATTTTCTTCTGCAGTTGCTGGCGCTGGATCTGTGTCAGCGCCGCTCGCAACTGCTTTTTCTGCTGTGGTGTTAAATCGAGGTACTCGGCACCGACAAGTGTCTTGCCGCTTTTGGTCGTGACAATCCGGCA
>CAIYIP010000482.1 GCA_903926285.1 uncultured Gammaproteobacteria bacterium | reverse complement strand
TGTCTCAGGAGATCCAGGCCTAGATGCTGTTTAGCGGACATTCGAATAGTTGGGGTGCCATGGATATTGGTGACACCTTCATTGGTATTGGTGAGATCAATCTTATTGATGACCAAGGTCAGCCGAGCACTAATATCCGGTATAGAGCGCAGCTGCTTCCAGACATTTTCGTCCTGCAAAGTGGTGAATTTGCTGCTATCGACAATCAGCAAAACCCTGTCTGCACCAGCGATTGCATCCTTGGCTCTGCGAATGCCTTCCTGTTCGACCGGATCTGTGCTTTCGCGAAGGCCAGCAGTATCAATTATATGAAGAGGTAAACCACCGAGATTAATTTCCTGGCGCAGCAAATCACGGGTTGTGCCGGGAATATCGGTTACGATTGCTGTATCCGACCCTGATAGGCTATTCAAAAGGGTTGATTTGCCGGCATTCGGTTCGCCAGCAATCACTACACTGATTCCTTCCTTGACGACAGTTCCCTGGCGGGCCTCAATTAAAACAGTATTCACTTGTTGCTGAAGCTCAATTAGTTTTTCTGCAATTCTTCCCGAGTTCAGGAAATCGACTTCTTCCTCGGGAAAATCCAGGGACGCCTCTATGTACACTCGTAGGCGAGTGATGGCGCTTACAAGTAAATTGATATGACGCGAAAACTCCCCTTGTAGTGATCTGAGAGCATAACGTGCTGCCATAGTCGAGCTGCTGGCAATCAGGTCAGCAATGGCTTCTGCCTGAGCGAGGTCGATTTTATTATTCAGGAAAGCGCGTTCGGAAAACTCACCTGGCCGGGCAAGTCGCGCACCGAGCTTTACAAGTTCTGTCAGAAGGAGGTCTGTAACAAAGGGACTACCGTGAGTATGAAATTCACAAACATCTTCACCAGTAAAGGAATGAGGAGTTGAAAAAAAGAGGATCAGACCTTGATCAATAAGATTGCCAACAGAGTCGCGGAATAGAGCAGTTCTAAAAGAACCAGGCTTTGGAGTAAAACCAGAGACTCTTTCGCAAAGTTCGGCACTTTTTGCACCGGATAACCGTATGACGCTGATACCTCCCTTGCCAGCAGGTGTGGCAACAGCGCAGATTGTATCAGCGGCAAACATCTTTAAGAATCGAATCGATAATCAGCTTGCATCAGCGGTAGCCTTTTCTATTCTGCGGGTAAAAAACCATTGCTGCAGAATTCCAAGTACAGCATTTGCCAGGTAATAAAGTACCAAGCCTGCGGGAAAGGTAAAAAAGAAAACTGAAAAAATAACTGGCATCCATTTCATCATTTTCGCCTGCATGGGGTCGGTAACCATCATGGGCGTTAAATGTTGTTGCAGGAAATACGCACCGCCTAGCAGTATGGGCAATACAAAATAGCTATCCATTACCGATAAGTCCTGATACCAGAGGATGAAAGGCGCTTGGCGCAGTTCCACACTTTCATTCAATACCCAATAAATACCCAGAAATACAGGCATCTGTACCAGAACGGGAAGACAGCCGCTAAAAGGATTTACTTTTTCTTTTTTCCATAGCTCCATTTGTGCCTGCATGAACTTTTGTTTGTCATCGCCATAGCGCTCTTTTAATTGAGCAATTTTGGGTTGCAGGCGTTTCATGCTTGCTTGTGAGCTGAACTGTTTTGCAGATAAGGGGTAGAGTAGTAAACGGATAACAAC
>CAIYIP010000481.1 GCA_903926285.1 uncultured Gammaproteobacteria bacterium | reverse complement strand
GACTGGAGTTCAGACGTGTGCTCTCCGATCTCGCATGGCAGGTGCTGGTGCGAATCTTGTGCTCGGCATCGATCCGCATCTGCTCTACAACATGCAGTACTGGGCAGTGCGGAATTATTTGCGCGCGCCGCCTGTGTGGGTGTTGCCGCTCGCACTTGAGGACTTGCCCGAGAACATGCAGGCCTTTGACACCGCGTTCTCAATGGGTGTGTTTTATCATCGCCGCTCGCCGTTCGATCATCTGCTCAGCTTGCGCCAGTGTTTACGCGCAGGTGGTGAACTCGTGCTCGAAACACTCGTGATTGACGGCGACTTCGGCATGACCCTTGTGCCAGAAGGCCGTTATGCCCGCATGAACAATGTCTGGTTCCTGCCAACCTGTGACACACTGTCTGCATGGCTCACCAAAGCCGGCTTCATCGACGTGCGCTTGATTGACGTTACTGCAACATCGCTTGAAGAGCAGCGCAGCACGGACTGGATGACATTTGAGTCGCTTGCTGAAGCTTTGGCTCCGCGCAATCCTGATCTTACTGTCGAAGGCCATCCTGCGCCGAAAAGAGCGACATTTGTGGCGAGGAAGCCTTGGTAGTTGGTAAAGGAATTGACGCAGAGCTGCGCAGTGTGCAGAAAATGGTAAGCGGCACGACATCGGTACTTGAAGTGTCAACAACAGCACCCAAATCACCACGCTGAGTAAATAATCGTATGCAGCAATTTGATGCTTTGCTCAAGCGCCAGGAAGAGCGTTTCACAGCCGCACTGCAGTCTTATCCTCAAGTGCTCGCGCAGATCCAGCACAATGCCAAGCTTCATGCGGATCTGCAGAAGTTGTGGATAGCCAGCGACTTTGCCGCAGACGTTTGCTGCACGAGTCCGTGGCTATTTGTCGACTTGTTGCACAGCGGCGATTTATTTGTCGAGTATGCGAGCTGGGAACAACAGTTGCCCGATTTTGTCCGAGGTTTGCCGCCAGAGCTGGTCAGTGGCGATCCACTTTCGGCATTGCGGCAACAACTGCGTTACTTCCGCAAGCGCGAGATGCTGCGCATTATCTGGCGCGACGTGAATGGCAGTGCCGCGCTTATGGATACGTGCGCTGATCTGTCGATGTTGGCCGACGTTTGTATTGAATTTGCAATTGCGCAGCTCACACCGGTTTGCCAGCAAGCGCACGGCGTACCGCTTGATGAGAGCGGGGAGGAGCAGCAGCTCATCGTGCTGGCGATGGGCAAATACGGCGCTGATGAACTGAATATGTCATCCGACGTCGATCTGATTTTTGCGTTTCCCGAAAGTGGCGAAACCACAGTCAGTGCGGCGCTGAAGCAAAAAGCACCACAGGCACAGGTAACGTCGAACCAGCAATATTTCTGCAAGCTCGGACAGTTGCTGATCAACACTCTCGATAGCGTGACCGCCGACGGTTTTGTGTTTCGCGTCGACATGCGGCTGCGGCCTTATGGCACCAGTGGTGCGTTGGCGCTGCCGATTGATGCCATGGAAGAGTATTACCAGAGCCAGGGGCGCGACTGGGAACGATTTGCGATGATCAAGGTGCGTGCAGTGACGGGCCAGCCCGCAGCTGCGGGCCGCATGCTTGGTATCTTGCGCAGCTTCAGCTACAGGCGTTATCTCGACTTTGCCACGATCGCTTCGCTGCGCGATCTCAAGGCGCAGATCGAACAGCAGGTGCGGCGCAAGGGCATGAGTGCCAACATCAAACTTGGCAGCGGTGGCATTCGCGAAATTGAATTCATCGTGCAGGTGTTGCAGCTGATTTACGGCGGCAAACATCCGCACTTGCAGCAACGTAGCTTGCTGGCTGCGCTGGCCGAACTTGTGCAGCAGGAATGCATCGGCGCGGCCGATGCCGAAGCCTTGCGCGCCAGTTATCTGTTTTTGCGCAAGCTTGAACATGCAATCCAGGCCTTGCAGGACAAGCAGACCCACAACTACCCGTCCGATGAATTCAGTGAACTGCGCATAGCGATAACGCTGGGTATTAAGGGCAGTGACGAACTGAGAACTGCACTCGCCAAGGTACGGATGACGGTTGCAGGCCACTTTGCCGATCTGATCGCCGAGCAGCGCAATGCCGAGCGTGCGCAGATCGATGTTGATTTTTCCTATATCTGGCAGGGCGCGCTAGACCGCGACAAGGCCCTGGAAGTGCTTGAGCGCAAGGGCTTCAAACCGGCAGAAACTGTACTGCAGACCTTGGAGACTTATCGTAACAGTCGGCAGGTGCTGGCAATGGAGCCTGCCAGTCGCGAACGCATGGACCGCTTCATGCCGTTGCTGCTCGCGCGGCTCGAGCAGGAAGCAGATCCTGCGCTCGGCTTCACCCGCGTGATTACGTTTGTGCAGGCGGTTGCCCAGCGCACGATCTATCTTGTGCTGCTGCTGGAAAATCCACTCGCGCTCAGTCAGCTGATTAAACTGTGTACCGCAAGCCCGTGGGTTGTAGAGCAGTTGTCGCGGCATCCGGCCTTGCTTGATGAGTTGCTGCGTCCGCTGTCGCAACCTCCCGCGCGGCCCGAATTGCAGGACATGCTTCGGCAGCAACTGCTGCGGGTTGAGAGTCTTGAGATTGATGAGCAGCTCAACAGCCTGCAGTATTTCAAGCAGGAGCAGGTGCTGACAGTTGCTGCCGCCGAATTGTCGGGCACGATGCCACTCATGAAAGTCAGCGATTATTTGACGTGGCTCGCCGAAGTAATCCTCAGCCACGTACTCAGTCTCGCGTGGCAACAGCTGGTTGGGAAATACGGCTTCCCTTGCAACGCGGCAGGCGCGAGTGGCGACATGGATTTTATTGTCATCGCCTACGGCAAGCTTGGTGGCATTGAACTGAACTATGGTTCCGATCTCGATCTCGTGTTCATGCACAATGGCCATAGCGAGAAAGCAACCACGGGCGGCACGATTGGCCAGCTGAACAGCAGTGCATTTTATGTGCAGCTCGGCCAGAAGGTGCTCGCACTGCTCAGCACGCAGACCTTCACCGGCAAGCTTTATGATATCGACATGCGCCTGCGGCCCTCGGGTGCCTCGGGCACACTGGTGAGTTCGAAGGAATCCTTCCATCGTTACCAGAAGCAGGATGCGTGGACCTGGGAACACCAGGCGCTTGTGCGGGCACGCGTGATCGCGGGCTCGGCAACAGTCACAGAAGAATTCTATGCAATCCGGCAGGAAGTGTTGGGGAAACAGCGCGATCCTGCCGTCTTGAGCCACGACATCGTCTCCATGCGGCAGCGCATGCGCAAGGATCTCGGCTCGAAAAAACCTGATGCAACTTTTCATCTCAAGCAGGATCCAGGTGGCCTCGTCGATATCGAATTCATCGTGCAATATCTTGTGTTGAACCACGCATGGCAGTGCCCGCAACTGCTTGAGTTCAGTGATAACATGCGGCTGCTTGACGTTGCGGGTGCGCATGGGATTCTGCCGCAGGAAACTGCAACAACCCTGCAACAGGTGTATATCGAATACCGCACGCTGATGCACCGGCTGGCATTGGAAAAAGGTTCGTATCTGCTTCCGGCCGATGGATATGTCAGCGAGCGCAAAGCTGTGCTTGCCATCTGGGACAGTCTGTTTGCTGTTACTCCACGAGAGAATCCGCAAGAGAACTCTCACCAGAACTCTCACCAGAACTTTCAACAGAAGAAGGAGCCGCCGGGCGCTGCATGAAGTTTTTGATAGTCGGGCCTTCCTGGGTAGGCGACATGGTGATGGCGCAAGGGTTGTTCATCAGCCTCAGGCAGCAGCATCCGGATGCTGTCATCGATGTGCTTGCCCCACACGGGTGTAAGGATTTGCTGCAACGTATGCCGCAGGTCCGTAATGCCATAACACTTGATATTGGCCACGGCGAATTTGGTCTCGGTAAACGTTGGCGTCTCGGCAAAACCCTCGCTCGCAACAAATACGATCAAGCCATCGTGTTACCCAATTCATTCAAGTCGGCGCTTGTTCCGCTGTTTGCCCGTATACCTGTCCGCACCGGCTGGCGCGGCGAAGCGCGCAATGTCCTGCTCAACGATTGCCGCCGGCTCGACAAGCCAAACTATCCATTGATGGTCGAGCGGTTTGTGGCGCTGGCTTATCCCGCAGGTCAGCCCTTACCTGAAACCTTGCCAAGACCCGCCTTGCAGTTCGATGCCCAACAAACGACAGCTTTGCGTTCGCAGCTGCTATTGCATGATGCCAGGCCGATACTTGTGCTGTGTCCGGGCGCCGAGTTCGGACCCTCCAAGCAATGGCCGGAAGAATATTTCGCCGAAGTGGCAAGCCACTATATTGATGCGGGTTACCAGACATGGATTTTAGGCTCGGCGAAAGACAAGGAAGTGGGAACCAGAATTCAGGCAAGGCTCGATAACGGCCGTGCTGACTGGTGTCGTAACCTGTGTGGCATGACAAGTCTCGGCGATGCGATTGATCTGATGGCTGCGGCGAGCGCGGTGGTCAGCAACGATTCTGGTCTCATGCATGTGGCCGCAGCCCTCGGCTTGCCACTGGTGGTAGTATACGGATCTACTTCGGCAGGTTTTACCCCTCCCCTGGCAGACAGGGTGCGTACCCTGTCGCTGCAGTTGTCCTGCAGTCCCTGTTTCAAACGCACGTGTCCTCTCGGGCATCACAACTGCATGCAGCAGTTGCATGCCAATCAGGTTATTGGCGCATTGGCAGAATTGTTGAACCAAGAAGCTCCAAGGTAGTTATTTAATGCGCGTACTGATTGTCAAAGTTTCCTCGCTTGGCGACATCATCCATACCCTGCCTGCGGTAACCGATGCGTACCGGGCCAAACGCGGTTTGCGTTTCGACTGGGTAGTGGAAGAAGCCTTTGCCGAAATTCCCCATTGGCATCCTGCGGTCGACAAGGTGATACCCGTGGCGTTCCGGCGCTGGCGTAAAAATATGATCAGCACCTGGCGCTCGGGCG
>CAIYIP010000480.1 GCA_903926285.1 uncultured Gammaproteobacteria bacterium | reverse complement strand
GATTGTTCCTGTTGTACCCATTGAGCATACAAAATGGGTAACGGTGCCATTGGTATCACGCCAGATTTCGGGGCCAGTGCGTTCATAGTGCGCTGCATAATTATCGGGATTGGAGAACTGGTCCAGGACCTTACCCTTGCCGTTCGCTTCCATTTTTTTGGCAAGGTCACGGGCGCCTTCCATCCCGTCGGTCTCACTGACTTCGATCAGCTTGGCTCCGTATGCAGTCATGGAATCCCGGCGTTCCTGCGACGCATTCGCGGGCATGATAAGAATCATCTTGTAGCCCTTGATCGCAGCAACCATCGCCAGCGCAATCCCGGTATTACCACTCGTTGCCTCAATCAGCGTATCGCCTGGTTTTATTTCACCTCGAGCTTCAGCCTTACTTATCATGCTCAAGGCAGGCCTGTCCTTCACTGAACCAGCCGGATTGTTTCCTTCGAGTTTAACAAGAATAGTATTAGAGCTCGCTGCAGGAAGGCGCTGTAAACGCACCAGAGGTGTATTACCTACGGTATTTTCGATTGTAAGGAAATGCATCAATGCATCCGCAAATGGCAAAAAACGAATTCTATCTTGCCTGCAGATCAGGTGGAAGTTGTTTGGGTAATGCCTTAAACAACTCTCTACTGCCCAACGGACGCTCAGACAGATGCTGTTGCAGTACGAAGCGCAGCAAGCGCTTGGCTACTTGGCGTGTATTAGCTTTGGAAAAATCGGCTCTGGCAATATTTTGCAGCTCAGTACCAGAGTAAAGATTATCTATAGAAGAATCCTTTGTAACTTGTAGCTGGCGCACAAAACCACCATCGGACTGGAGGTAATACCATCCCTCAGCTACAACAGGATTATCGCTGTCAGCTTCGTGTGAGAGCTGCAGGCCATAGCCAAGATTCTCCAACAGTCGTAATTCAAACGAGCGCAGCAAGGGTTCGATATCTGCACCTGCGCTTAACTCCTGGAGCACTGAAGAATAGGCACCAAACAATTCCCTGTCTTTTTCATGTCCCGCCACTAACCGCACCATCAGCTCATTGACGTAAAGCGCTGAAAAAAGCGACTCTCCTTTAAGAAATAGAGCCGGACTACGTACTTCAACTTGTCGCAGATTCTGCAGCTCGCTGCGACCAGACAGAGAGATGTAAAGCGGAACAAAAGGTTGCAACAGTGCTTTGTTTTTTGCTTTAGGATTGCGAATACCCTTGGCAACTGCGCTGACTCTACCGGATTCTTCGGTAAAGAAGTCGAGCAGCATGCTGGTATCCCGATACGGACGACTATGCAACAGCCAGCCTGCCTGCATGTCTATTTGTAGCGGCATGATAACGTGCTCTGCTGCATCCTAATTTTCGAAGCCCAGACTACGCAGTGCGCGTTCATCATCCGACCAGCCACTCTTGACCTTGACCCATAGCTTGAGCATGACTTTATAGCCAAAGAGATTTTCCATGTCTTTGCGCGCTTCGGTGCCAATTAACTTCAGGCGACTACCAGCATCACCAATCAGCATTTTTTTCTGGCCATCGCGTTCAACAAGAATAAGCGCACTAATGTGATAGATTTTTTCCACAAGCTTAAATTCTTCAATTTCAACAGCTACTTCGTAGGGCAATTCATCGCCCATCTGGCGCGTAATTTTTTCTCTGACAAACTCAGCAGCCAAATAGCGTGAGTTGCGATCAGTGAGCTGGTCTTCCGGAAACATCCACTCATTTTCTGGCAGATACCGAACAATAGTCGCTTC
>CAIYIP010000479.1 GCA_903926285.1 uncultured Gammaproteobacteria bacterium | reverse complement strand
TGCAGGAACAACCGGAACTATTAGCTACCTGAATGCGATGCAAGGGACTAACGCACCTGTCTACGCTGTTGGCAGAACTTCAACTCAAGATTATTTATATCGAAGCACGGCAGGTGCATGTGCCGTGCCTCTGCAATCAATGTGGGTATCACAAACGTTGGGTAGTGACGCACAAAGTTGCATTGTTGTAAGTATAAGTGGGAGCGGCTTGAATAATTTTAAACTCGCTGAGGCCGTAAAAATGCCGACGGGTGCCAACAACGTACTACAAGGCCTTACTGCGCCATTTTTTGTTAATATGATTGACAATCCGCTAGTACAGTTCTCACCGACTACGCCAACTGACGAATCGAATACGCCAGCTGGACCGCTTTAACCGATGCTCGGTGCTTCTGATTGCAAAAGCGCGAGCATTGCATCAAATCGAAGAGGCTTACTGAAGAATAGTCCCTGACCAAAAAGGCAGCCTGATGCTTTGGCATATCCAACCACTGCTTGGCTATCTTCGCGGTGTTAAAAAAATTGATGTCATCCAATTTTGGCGATTCAACCCTTGCGTTATCGATCGTTAGATGAAAACTGCGAAAACGCAGGGTTTGTCACAGGGCTACAGAGTTAACAAAAAGTGGCAGATGTTCATCAAAGCGATGGCTGGCCATGATGATTGTGGTTTGGGTCTGGGTTGAAAGATGCTCAAGGAAATACATCACCCGATGACGGTTAACCTCATCCAGTCCCTGGGTGGGTTCATCGAGAACCAGCAGCAAGGGTTGTTTGATCAAGGCTCTTGCTATGAGCACCAGGCGTTGCTCGCCATAGGAGAGTTGCTTGAAGGAAGTATTGCAGTGATGCGAAAGGTTCACGAGTCCTAGCCAGGCTTTTGCGTGCTGTATCTGCAGGGCGGAAACATCTTCATACAAACCTATGCTGTCGAAACAACCGCCCAGAACTATATGCAGCGCTGATCCGGGCACTCGATGATCACGGTGTAGTCCTGGAGAAACAATCCCGATACGGCGTTTGAGCTCCCAGATAGTTTCACCGCTGCCACGCTTATGGCCAAAGATGGTTATATCATTGCCATAACATTGGGGATGATCACCCGTCAGTAGATTCAGCAGCGTTGATTTTCCAGAGCCATTAGGTCCGGTCACCAGCGTGTGTGAACCTTTGTTTATGGTCAATTCAAGATTTTCAAAAATAAGGGTTTCGCCGTAACTTACGCGTCCGTTACGCAGCACAACCAGCGGATCTGCAGGTGGTGTTTGCAGCAAGGGTTCTGGCCAGGATGGCAGTAATTGGGGATCGAAAGCAAGCAAAGCCTGGACATCCGCGTCTGCCAGTATCTCTAATCTGCTGCCATGGGTAATCATTTCGCCTTTTTCCATCACAGCTACGTGTGTGTGCCAGGGAAATATTTCTTCGGTAGTCGTTAATAAAAACAACAATGCAGGCGTACCTTCCGATAACAGATGCTGGAAAAAATCCTGTAACTGCTGTTTCGAGCTTGTATCCAGACTGTCGAAGGGCTCATCCAGAATCAGCAGATCAGGCTTTCGCAGAATCGCCTGGGCGAGCAGTGTCTTGCGGGCTTCACCGCTGCTCAGCAGTCTATAGCCGCGGTCCAATAATTTATCGAGTTCGAGGAAACGCAATTCGCGTGGCAATTGGGTGGTTAACCCGAGCAGCTCCCGCACTGTAGTGCCTTGGTCAGGATGGTCGAGAAAGTCAGTATCATCATTCTTCAATTCTTCTTCGTATAAAGCTTGCTGGGCTTCGAAGGACAGTAGTTCGATTGAATGAAAACCGTGGATGAGACAGTCCTGTCCATACTCAGAGCGGCCGGATAACAGGTTGGCGAGATGGCGCTTGCCGGCACCGTTGCGCCCGAGAATGGCCCAGCATTCGCGTGGCTGGATTTCCCAGTCACTGATTGTAAGCAGAGAAGTTTTGAGGTTCAGGATTTTACAGAGTGGTACATGCATTTTTTGGGAGAGCTGATCGCTGGTAGAGGATTTGCACTTGGGTATTATAGACTCTCAAACCAGATTCAGGCCGCTCGACATGGACCGTAAGCAGGAGTTTTTCGAATAATCTGGACAAATAAAAAGGGGTCAAAGTTTTTCACTTTGACCCCTTTTTATATTGGTGCACTTGGCAGGATTCGAACCTGCG
>CAIYIP010000478.1 GCA_903926285.1 uncultured Gammaproteobacteria bacterium | reverse complement strand
CTGCAGCGCCTCCTGCATAAGCTCGGGCGCAAACGCAACTTTCTCACGCACGGCAATCGTCGCTGTATTGTGATTTATGCCCAGTACCAGAAGGGACATGAAGAAGATGACTCGAAATGAAAGGTCAGCATTTTACAGGGTTATGTCTGTACATTGCCATGGAGGACTGTGACGGTATTTTTTGGTCCTTGAATGACTCGGAAAGCAACCACATCTCATAAAAATATGTGCAAGGAATCAGGAAATTCTGCAGTTTTCCGTGCCTGATTGTGCATTTGCGAGGAGACTGGCTATACTAGCCCGGCATGCCTTATTGCTGTCTCAGAGACTCAATGCTTTGAACAACTCCATCTCGCCACATCGGGTTAATCGCCTCAGCGCTACAGCTTTTTCGTGTGTACTCATGCTGCTTGTTTCCTGTGCGACACCCTTGCAACCGCAATCGTCAGCAACAGCCAATACTCCCGCAGCACCAAACAGAACTCTCAGCCAGAATGAAACGCCAGCAACGGAGCAGGCGTCGGACACGCCCGACGACCCTGAATACGGCAATTTCCCCGAGGACGTGCTTTCAAGAGCCATCATTGCTGAACTGGCAGGGCAGCGTGGAAAGGACGAGCAGGCGCTCGACGACTACGTAACTCTCGCTCGTGAAACTCGCAATCCAAGCATTATCCAGCGTACAGCCCGCATTGCCTCTTTTATGCGTCGAGCGCCTGTTGGCATGGAGATGGCCAACCTGTGGCTTGAACAGGAACCGGATTCGGTCGAGGCCCGACAACTGCTTCTGCAAAATCTGGTTGATTCCGGCCGTTATCGCGAAGGTCTGACACAACTGCAAACCTTGCTCGAGCTAGGCAGCACTGTCGAATTCCGCATCATTTCGCAACGCCTTGCAGCCGATCCCGGTGCAGATTTATTACTTGATGTATTGATCAGCGATCTCGAAGCAATTCGCACACGTTATCCGGAACACAGATCGTTACGCCTTGCGCTGATCCAGCTATACCAGCAAAACAAACAAATCGATGAAGCCTATGAAGTGGCGAGAGTTCTCGCCATTGAACTGGATGATGATCCGGAAGTCGTAGTACTGGAAGTGCGTTTGCTGGAACTGATGGAAGAACCCGAACGTGCACAGCGCCGCCTGGAGAAAAGCGTGCAAGAGCACCCTGACAACAAACAATTACGTTTTATGTACGGCAATCGTTTGCTGGGTGCTCAACGTTTCGCAGAAGCAAAAACCGAGTTTTCGCGCATCATCGAACAGGACCCTGACGATTTCGACATGATGTATTCGCTTGCGCTACTCAATCTGCAAATGAACATGTTTGACGAGGCGGCGACCTACCTGAACACACTGGTACGCAATGGTGAGCATCTTGATGATGCACATTTTTATCTCGGCAATATCTATGTCCAGCAAAGTAATAACGAACTTGCCATCAGGGAATATCTGTTAGTCCGTGGTGGCAACAATTTCCTGCAAACGCAGCGTAATCTCACTGAACTGATGATACGGGCAGACCGTTATCAGGAAGTCAAAACCCATCTGCAGAATATTCGTTTCCGGAATCCTGATTACAATATCCCGTTGCTGGCAATGGAAGCCAGTGTGTTGATGGACGAAAGCAAAACCGAGCTGGCAGCTACCGTTCTTAATAATGCGGTCGGGGCTTTCCCGAATAACATACAGCTGTTATTCCTGCGCTCCTTGCTAAGCCAGGAAGTCAATGATCTAGTACTTATGGAGCAGGATCTGCGCAAGATCATTCTGCTGAATCCTACGGATTCCACTGCTTACAACAGCCTTGGTTATACCCTCGCTGATCGCACTGACCGTTATCAGGAAGCGTACGAATTGATACAGAAGGCTATCGAGCTGTCTCCTGATGAGCCTTCAATCATAGACAGCCTGGGATGGGTGCAATACCGCCTGGGCATGTACGAAGAGGCGCGCAAGAACCTTGATCTTGCCTATATGCTGTTTCCGGATGCTGAAGTTGCCGCACATCTGGGTGAGGTCATGTGGGTAATGGGAGATCGCGCCGCTGCGAATCGGATCTGGCGTGGCGCACTCGAAAAACAGCCTGACAGCGAACACTTGCTCAATACCATGGAGCGCCTCAATCCTGGCGCTTCACAATAATCCTTCTCAGCTGTCATGCCATGAAAGTCTTTCCCTGCGCTCGTCTGCCGCACTTTCTGTTCATTATCACGTCACTACTGTGGCTTAGCTCGTGCGCCACTTCAGGCAACAACGAAGGACCTGATGATCCGAACTGGCTGCAACACGAGCAAAGTGTACTTGCCCTCTCCAACTGGCAACTTTCAGGTCGTCTTAATGTGCGCCAGCAAAACGCGTCCGACACTGTTTCCATTAACTGGCAACAAGAGGACCAGAATTTTGAGATTCGTTTCAGTGGCACCCTCGGTCTGGGCGCCGTCCATGTACATGGCTCGCCCGATGAAGTTGTAGTTGAAAAGGCCGGAGCTGAAACTGTATTGTTGCCTGATCTGCAGGCCCTTACGCGCAACTACCTGGGTTATGATTTTCCTGCAGCCCAACTACTCTTCTGGGTGCGGGGAATACCTGCCCCTGGCGGCATCATTAGCACAACCCTGGATGTCAGCCTGATGATGGGCACGCTGATTCAGGCTGATACAACCGGGCGCAGGTGGGAGCTTGAATATGATCGTTACCAACAAGTAAACGATGTATGGCTGCCAGGCCGTATCCGCGTGAAGTCAGAAGACATTCAGCTGACTTTCCTGATCAGCGAGTGGCTTACTCCCCCTTCTTCATGATGCTAACTCTACCCGCGCCGGCCAAACTCAACCTTTTTCTCCACATTACGGGCAGACGGCCCGATGGCTACCATAATCTTCAGACGCTGTTTCAGTTGCTCGACTACAGCGATGAGCTGAGCTTTGCTCCTCATGACAGCAAGGCAATTGGCTTCAGCTGTAATAACCCGCTGCTTGAGACAGATGACAATCTGGTGCTGAAGGCAGCGCGTTTGTTGCAATCCACCTGTCACATTGAGCAAGGTTGTCACATCAATCTGAGTAAAAGACTGCCAATCGGAGGCGGAGTTGGAGGTGGCAGCTCTGATGCGGCAACTACTCTGCTTGGACTCAACAACCTTTGGCAGTGCGGCTTGTCTGCAACACGGTTACAACAATTGGGTTTGCAGTTGGGGGCCGACGTGCCGGTGTTCCTCAACGGACACACGGCATGGGCTGAAGGTGTGGGTGAAAAACTGCAGGATATGCTCCTTCCGGAAGCTTGGTTTGTCGTCATTACACCCGACTGCCATGTCGCCACAGCTCAAATTTTCGGGCATCAGCAATTGACAAGAAACAGTGCCCCCCTCAGAATACCGGCCTTTCCATTTTCGGGAAGTCAAAACGACTGCGAAGTAGTAGTTTGCACCCTGTATCCTCAGGTGCGGTCTGCCTTGCATTGGTTAAGCAGGTTTGCCGAAGCACGTATGAGTGGAACTGGTGCCAGTGTTTTTGCCAGCTTCACTTCCCGGGAACAGGCATTGGCAGTGCTGGAGCTACTACCCCCGGATTTCACTGGTTTTGTTGCCCAGGGTGTCAATCGATCCCCTCTGCATAAAAAACTGGGCATAAAAAACTGAAAGACTTAAAAAACTGAAAGATTTAAAAACCTGCTGATTGATAATTTGTTTATGAGTTGGATAAACACCAATTTGTAAACCCCGCAGTCAGCAATAGAAGTAAACAGATAAATTGGGGTGTCGCCAAGCGGTAAGGCACAAGGTTTTGATCCTTGCACTGCGGAGGTTCGAATCCTCCCACCCCAGCCAATTTCATTCTTCGCCAGACAGATTATCGACATCATCGTTTTTCGACACTCAACTTTTCCATGACCATTCTTACTTCATGATCATTCTGGATACCCCATCAGAACAATAGACAATAAGGTTTTATCCATGCCGAATAATTTGATGGTATTCAGTGGGAATGCCAATCCCGAACTAGCGCAAAAAGTTGCTAAATGGCTTGGTGTTCCTTTGGGGCGCGCCGATGTGCAAAAATTCAGCGATGGCGAAATCAGTGTCGAATTGAACGAAAATGTACGCGGCCAAGATGTTTTCATCATTCAACCTACCTGCCATCCAACGAACGACAATCTGATGGAACTGCTGCTGATGGCTGATGCGTTGCATCGCTCATCCGCCAACCGTATTACCGCTGTAATGCCTTATTTTGGTTATGCCCGTCAGGATCGCAGGGTGCGCTCGGGGCGTGTTCCCATCAGTGCCAAGGTAGTGGCTGACATGATTATTGCTTCCGGCGTGAACCGTGTTCTGACAATTGATTTGCACGCTGAACAGATCCAGGGCTTTTTCAGCATACCTGTAGATAACGTATATGGCTCCGCAGTACTGGTGGATGACGTCCGCACCCAGAATTACCAGAATCTGATTACAGTCTCACCTGACATCGGTGGCGTAGTGCGTGCTCGGGCTTTTGCCAAGCAACTCGATACCGATCTCGCAATCATTGATAAACGTCGCCCCAAGGCCAACGAATCCCAGGTCATGCATCTGATCGGTGAAGTAAAAGGTCGTACCTGCCTGATTGTTGATGACATGGTGGATACGGCTGGCACCCTGTGCAAGGCAGCGGATGCGCTTAAAAAAGAAGGCGCGATTAAGGTAGTAGCCTACTGTACTCATGCAATACTGTCAGGCAATGCAATCGAAAACATTAACAATTCAACTCTCGACTCGCTGGTGGTCACCGATACGATCCCTTTGAATGAGGTTGCAAGAAACTGCAAAAAAATTCGGCAATTGCCACTCGCCCGTTTTTTGGGTGAGTCGATTCGTCGGGTCAGCAATGAAGAATCCGTCAGCGCAATGTTTGATAACACTTGAGTTAGCAGCATTACCTGAAGGCAAGTACCCCTTGTTCGGCTGGTCGCAGGCAGAACAAGGGATAACAAAACGGGGTATCACCCCATAACCAGCGGTCCGGAACCAAAACTCCGTCAACCGCAGAGGAAATCACAATGTCCAAACATGAATATATAATCGAGGCCACTTCAAGGGCCAACGTGGGGAAAGGTGCGAGCCGCCGCCTGCGTCATCAGAACGTCGTTCCAGCCATTATTTATGGCGGCACGAAAGATCCTGCTAATATCTCTATGAGCCATAATCAGATCAGTCGCCTGCTTGAGAACGAATCCTTCTTCGCGTCCATCATCACCATGAATATCGATGGCGTTAATGAGGATGTAGTTATCAAGGCTTTGCAACGTCACCCTGCCAAGCCACGCATCATGCATGCTGACTTCCAGCGTGTAGATGCCAACAAGCCACTGCATGTAAAAATCCCGCTCCACTTTATCAATGAAGCCATCAGCATTGGCGTTAAAGCCAGCGGCCTAGTAGCACATTTGATGACAAAACTTGAAATCAGCTGTTTGCCGCGCTTCCTGCCAGAATATATAGAAGTGGATCTAGCTGAGCTCGGCCTCGGCGAATCGCTGCACATTTCCGATCTAAAACTACCCGAAGGTGTCAGCAGCTTGTCCCTCTCGCATGGTGAGTCAGGTGACCTCGCGGTCGTTGCAATTACTGCACCAAAGAGAGCTGAAGAACCTACTCCTGCAGAAGCTGCAGCAGCTGCCGCTAAGGCGACAGCAGGCAAAGCACCAGCGAAAGCACCAGCGAAGGCAGCACCAAAAGCACCAGCGAAGAAATAAAGTCGTAAATCACTCTACAGCGCTTCCCCATGAGCGATGCAATAGCACTGGTTGTTGGCCTGGGAAATCCAGGCCAGCAATATCTCCATACCCGGCACAATGCCGGGGCTATGTTTTTGACTCAATTATGTGCGGGCGCCAAGGGCGAATTGCGGCCTGACAGCAAGTTCAGTGGCCATTGCGGCCGCATCAGCATAGTTGGCAATGAAGTCCGTCTGCTATTCCCCACTACTTTCATGAACAACAGTGGGCGTGCTGTTGCCGCCATAACGCAATATTACAAACTGACCCCGAGTCAGGTGCTGATTGCATATGATGAACTCGACTTGCCAGTCGGTACTACCCGCCTCAAAGTTGGTGGCGGTCCTGGAGGGCACAACGGCGTTCGCGATGTCATGAGTGCGCTTGGCAGTGCTGATTTTGTCCGGCTGCGCATTGGTATTGGCCATCCCGGTGAAGCCAGTAAAGTGCTGAATTACGTCCTGGGGGAATTCAATCGTCTGGATGCAGAAGTCATCGATGGCGAAATAGCCAAGGCCATTGCACTAATGCCCCTGCTGGTGGAAGGCAAAATACAACTCGCCATGAATCAGTTACATACTAAGACATAAAGGTCCATTTTATGGGTATCAAATGCGGTATTGTTGGCCTGCCCAACGTTGGCAAATCAACGCTGTTTAATGCGCTTACACAGGCAGGTATTGCGGCTGAAAATTTCCCGTTCTGCACGATAGAGCCTAATTCAGGCATTGTCGCAGTACCTGATGCGCGGCTGACTGCGCTGTCGGCAATCGTCAAACCGGAAAAAACGATTCCCACCACCATGGAATTTGTCGACATTGCAGGTCTAGTTGCCGGCGCCTCCAAAGGCGAAGGCCTGGGTAACAAATTCCTCGCCAACATCCGCGAATGCGATGCAATTGCGCATGTCGTGCGTTGTTTCAAGGACGACAATGTTATTCACGTCGCCAATGCGATCAATCCACAAAATGACATAGAAATCATCCACACCGAACTCGCCTTAGCCGATCTCGAAACCGTGGAAAAGGGACTCGACCGCGCTACCAAAATGGCCAAGGGAGGCGACAAGGAGGCCGTTAAATTACGGGACTTGTTACCAAGAGTCCGTGATCACCTCGACCAGGGGCAGCAGGTCCGGAGTCTCAATCTGGACAAGGATGAGCTGGCTGCGCTCTACACCCTGCACTTGTTGACAGTAAAACCCACGATGTATATCGCCAACGTTGATGAAAAAGGTTTCAGCAACAATCCTTATCTGGATCAGGTTAATGCTATCGCAGCTGCAGAGGGAGCCATGGTAGTTGTGGTATGTAACAAGCTGGAATCTGAAATTGCCGAGCTTGAGGAAGAAGAAAAACTCATGTTTTTGCAGGATCTCGGCATGAGCGAACCTGGCCTTGACCGCGTGATCCGCGCCGGGTATCAACTACTGGGCCTGCAGACCTATTTCACCGCTGGCGTAAAGGAAGTTCGCGCATGGACTGTCAAGATTGGTGCGACGGCACCGAAAGCGGCAGCAGTAATTCATACCGATTTTGAAAAAGGCTTCATCCGCGCCGAAGTAATAGCCTATAACGACTTCACTCAGTACAAAGGCGAAGCCGGTGCAAAAGATGCCGGAAAATGGCGTCTGGAAGGTAAGGAATACATCGTGCAGGATGGTGATGTCATGCATTTTCGGTTTAACGTCTAAGCCTGCTTTTCTTGACATTAAAGGGTCGAATGTCGAGAATGCGCACCTCTTTCTGGATACGCTTCCGGATCCATTCCAAACCGAAAAAATGGCAATGTAGCTCAGTCGGTTAGAGCACAGCATTCATAATGCTGGTGTCGGTGGTTCGAATCCACCCATTGCTACCAAAATATAAAGCACCTGGCTGACAACTCTCCCAGGTGCTTTTTTTTGGGCAGGATAAAATAAGCAAAAAGAATATTTTCCCCGGATTTTTGTGTGAAACTCAAATATCCTGTAAATCTTGATGAACGGTATTTGCCTTTTTCAATAGTTGAATTCAACAATTGAACCATATGCCACAACTATCAATAGTAGACTTCAAGGATCCGTCAGTCTAATGCCAGCAAGATTCAAGCCCGGCGATCTGGTCAGGATTTCCAAAAACCTTGGCATCGCTGCGCGTTATCTACATACAGATG
>CAIYIP010000477.1 GCA_903926285.1 uncultured Gammaproteobacteria bacterium | reverse complement strand
CTGTCATCTGGACGAGGCGACCTTCAACTGGCAATACGGGTGCCATTACGCGGTCTATGCAATGCTGCAGCTTATGCGCAAATACCGTGTTGCGATCCAGTGGCACTGGCGCAGCTTCAGCAACAGGGGCGTGTGGTTGCTTAAGCACGTTCGTCACCGATGCAGTGTGCGATGATGGCATGGATGCGGGTTTGCAGGTCGCCAACTACGACCGAATCGAGGCTGCTGACTTTGCAGTCGCCACGCGCAATCAGTGGATCTTCGAGTATGTCCCAACGGTTATGTTCGGTCGCCGTCCGGGTGAGGTTGTGAATTATCTGGGCATCATCTGGATGTAAGTGGATGCGGATCTTGTCAGTGGTATTGTTGAGCACCACCACCGTATCGCGGATCAGCGCCATGATGGTTTCGGGCTCTGTACGCAATTCGCGTTTGACAAGGCTGCGGGCAATTTTGCCTGTCATTTGCACGAGCAGTTCAAGTACCTGCTGATCGAGTTCAGCAAACGGGTGGGTAATGCTGGCCAATATTTTTTCTATGGCGGCTGCTTTTTTGGTGAGTTCTGCTTCGGCATTGGCAAGACCTTGGTTGTAGCCTTCTTCATAACCCTGCGCGATTGCTTTCTGGCGCACAGTGGCTGGATCTTCCTCTGCAATTATGGGTTTGTTCTCCTGTTCTGACAGGTGAGGTGTTTCCCAGCGACTGATGCTGTCCTGGGCAATTGAGTTCGGTGAATTCGTAACTCCTGGTTTAATCACTTGCTACCCACTCCTTGATCATACGTGCTGCGCGTGCTGGTTCGTTCTGCACCAGAGTCTGGGCAAGTGCAAGATTCTCGTCATAAGCTGAGCGGGTCGGCCCACCGCGTTTCTGGTTTTCAACATCGGCTGGTAGCCTATGCACGCCGTTGCTATGGTCGACAGGTGTGTGGCCGTGGCTGCCGAGAGCGAGATTCTGCGCACGGGCCGGGGCAATGACCACGCTCTTAAGCGCAGGCCTGATTACCGCAAAGATCAGCAGGATCACAACTATGCTCGCAGCGAGTTGTTTGATGGCCGATGGTATCCACGCGCTCTGCCAGAAGGGCAGAGCTGCGGGTTCAACACTGGCTTCCTCTTGCGAAAAACGCTCGCTGATGATGTTGACGCTGTCGCCGCGGGTTTCGTTGTAGCCAATACTGTCTTTGACGAGCTGGGTAAGACGTGCAATTTTGTCAGCCTGTACCTGGGGATCTTCGGCAAGTGCGGTTGCATCTTCTGCAGGCGCGGCAAGCGGCGTACTAAGATCGACCAGTACCGCAACACTCAGGCGTTTTACGCTGCCAGGCACGGTCTTGGTATAACTGACACTTTTATCAATTTCAAAATTGCGGGTTGTATTTGTGCGGGTCGAGCTGCTTTCGAGTTGTGCGGTGGTGTCAGTTGCTGCAGCCAGCAACGGTGGAGTAAGCGAGAGGTCGCCGGGCTGGACAGGATTGGCAGTGCCACTACTTTCTTCTGCAGTTTGTTCGCTGCGGATTACGGGAGTGGCCGGGTTGTATTTTTCATCAGTAGTTTCAATGACGGTGAAATCAATATCTGCTGTTACCTGTGCCCTGATGTTGCCATCGCCAACGACGGGTCCCAGCAGTGCGATGATGCGCTGGGTATATTCCTGTTCCAGTTCACGCGTGTATTTCATTTGTTCATTGCTGCTGTTCAGTTCATCGCCGTCGGCGTTCGATAGCAGGTTGCCTTTCTGGTCGACGATGGAAACATTGTCTGTAGTCAAGCCTGCAACGCTGGACGCTACCAAGTGCGCTATACCTGCAATCTGCGTGTCATTGATTGACTGGGTGCCGAGTAGGTCGAGCATGACGGAAGCGCCAGGCTTGCTGGAGGAACGCAAGAATGATGTCTGCTTGGGTATGCTGATGTGCACGCGCACATCACGCACGCCGCGGATAAGTTTGATGGTTTTGACAAGTTCCTGTTCGAGCGCGTGGTTGTAACGCGCCTGTTCGATAAAATTGCTGGTGCCGAGCGCGTAGTCCTCGGACAACATGTCGAAGCCATTGGTCGTTGATCGTGGCAAGCCCAGGCTGGCCAGGTGTAAGCGGGTTTCTTGCAACTGCTCTTCAGGAACTGATAGATAACCGCTGCCGGGTTCAATGCGGTAGTCGAGTGCTGCCTGGTCGAGCGCGGTTACAATTTCTGCGGTGTCTGAGCTTTCGAGATCAGAATAGAGCACGGTGTAGTTACTGTCTCGCGACCAAAGCACAACCGATGTGCCGAGTGCCACACTGCCTGCGAGTACCAGCATCAGCACGATCTGCCTGACAAGGGAAAGCTGGCTCAGCGAGCTTAGCTGTTCGAGGGTGGACTTGGTTAGAGAAGTCGTTGCCATAATAAAGTCACGCTAAGCATTCTTGTTAAAAAAATTGTAAAAAAACAATTGCCAAAAAATTGCTGGCAAAAAAATTTGCTTATACCTGCATGTTCATTATTTCCTGATATGCATTCAGGACCCTGTTGCGTACTTCGGCAACTGCTTCAAACGCAAGCGAGGCTTTCTGCGTCGCAATCATGACCTCGGGCAGGTCGATACCGGAATTGCCCATTTCGTACGAATTCTTGATAGTGTTGGCATCAGTCTGCAGGCTGTTCACTTCGTTGAGTGTTTGCTTGAGCAGTGCAGAAAAGTCAGTTTTCGGCGCAGCGATGTCGTTATTCACCGGAAACTGCGAACGCACGCGGATCTGGTTGAGTACCTGGTTGATGTTCATGTCCATACAATTCTCCAGAAGGGAAGCCAGAAGGGCAATTTGGTCGCGGAATCAGGCCGGGATGGCCATGCCGTCTTTACGGAACTGCGCCAGTTTGTAACGTAGCGTGCGCTGGCTGATGCCGAGTTTTTCGGCAGCCTCCTTGCGGCTGTTATTGGTGCTTACGGCATTGATGATGATTTCTTTCTCAAGCGAGCGCAGATTGTTGTCGAGTTTTTTCGCAGGCATCTGCACTGGCGCAAAGTTGAACTCAACTGCTGTTTCATCGGCGTTGAGTTCTTCAAACAGAATGTCGTCACTGCCGATGGTTTTACTGCTCGCAAGTATCAGGGCGCGCTGGATGACATTGCCAAGTTCACGCACGTTGCCCTGCCAGCGATGCCGCAGTAATTCCATCTGTGCTGCTTCGTCAAGCATGAAGCCCGCACCAGGTTGATACATTTCGAGAAATTTGCTGGCAAGCGGAAGTATGTCACCACGACGCTGATTAAGGGGGGGCAGCTTCAAGGGGAATACGTTCAGCCGGTAGAACAGGTCTTCGCGGAACCGGCCCTGCTGCACTTCGAGTTTCAGGTTGCGGTTGGTGGTCGCGATAATACGTACATCGAGCGGAATGGTTCTGGTACCGCCGAGACGTTCGACTTCCTTCTCCTGGATCACGCGCAGCAGCTTGGCTTGCAGGCCGAGATCCATTTCGGAAATTTCATCGAGCAGCAAGGTGCCGTGGTTGGCTTGTTCGAACTTGCCTGGTTTGCTCGCATGGGCACCGGTAAAGGCGCCTTTTTCATAACCGAACAGAATTGATTCGAGCATCGTTTCGGGAATCGCCGCACAGTTGATTGCCATGAAGGGCTTGTGTGCGCGTGGTGAACATTCGTGAATGAAACGTGCGATAACTTCCTTGCCGGTGCCGGATTCGCCGGAGATCATCACGGTGGCGTTGCTCTCGGCGACTTTGCGCGCAAGGTTGGCAATCAGCATGCTTTTCGGATCGGCAATGATCAGATCGGTTAGTTGTGCCGCTTCCTGCAGCAGGGCATTGACCATTTCGGCGAGCAGGCAGGGATCAAAAGGTTTGATGACGTAGTCGCTGGCGCCGGCTTTGATGGCGGCACTGGCGCGCGGCACGGTTTCGTAGTCGGTCAGGATCAGAATCGGTAGTTTGGGCTGGAACTGGCGCACATTGGTGATGAAACCCTGCAGTTCTTCCATATTGCTGTTGATGTCGGTCACGACGAGATCGTATTTGGTGCGCGTGAGCTCCATAAAAGCTTCAGTGTTGTTGTTGCAGCGATGCAGGTCGAGGCCGGTAAGCAGTAGCGCGGCAAGCAGCGAATCAACCAGATTGTTGTCTTTGGCGATCAGGATGATTTTCTTTTTGTATACCATTACTACCCTCGTCGTACTCAATAGTCCCTGCCTGGGAAATGCCTACTACTTTTTGGGCTGTGGCTAGCCAGCAATACAGTAGTTTTTTTGACGTTCTTCAGCAGTTTTGATGTTCGTACCGTAGGATTAGCAATCGCCGTGCCAGTTTATTTTTATTAATAAATACAGCTGCTTGGCTTAAAAAAGAAGGAAAGAGTCAAAAATGTGGCTGTTAGAAAATTGGCTAACAGTAATGGTTAGTAAAAATATTGACGATTGCGAGTCAACGGGGTCAGAGCAGAGTGCTACTGACTTAAGGTCACCTCTGGAAATTGTTTGAGCGGGCTGATGTGCTGCGGTTATGCGACGCCTGGTTTAGAAAACGTAGCTGGGCCCGCGGCGCTAGATATAAGCAGAAGACGCCGTGAACCCGTCCGTGGGGGCTTGGCTTTGTATAGACCGGAGACATAGGTAACAAAATGTTCGGACACATGGGTAACACATTTGTGCCGTAATCCTACCTCATCGTTTCGTCATTTTGTTTAAATCAATTCTTGCAATCGTCTGGTGACAGAAGTGCACCGTGTATTGCCCGTCGATCAGCGTTGGACGAAAGGCAACCTGTTTGCCAACAAAGGCTTCTCCTACCGGGATCCGTTGGTTCTGGAAACTGGCCGACTGGTCCGCCGAGACGCGCCTTATCTGATCCGTGTCGCCGTATTCATAAGGACGCAGTGTCTCGTTATACGCACGCACGCTCACCTGATAGCGCGACGACGGCGTCTCCATCGCCAGCGCTTCATGGGGCCGAATCCGGTTGTACTGGTTACGCCATGCATCAAAGGCACTCTGACAGCGCGCCATCGATTCAAATTCACGACGCCCCAGCAACTCCGTTTTCAATGTACGATGAAAACG
>CAIYIP010000476.1 GCA_903926285.1 uncultured Gammaproteobacteria bacterium | reverse complement strand
TGCGCGAAGCAACAAGACCAACCGACAATTATGTGGCGACTCAGGAACTGGATGCCTGGTATGTGGAAGCTGAGTTGGAATTAGGCTTCAATTACCGCTTGATGGCAGGCTTGCGCGGGGAGCAATCAATCCAGAATGTGATCACCTTCGATTTGTTCAAGCCCCAAGCGCCACCCATCGTGAGCGATCTCGAGAGTGATGATGTATTTCCGGTAGTGACAGGTACCTGGATTCTCGACCAGTGGGATATGCAACTGCGTGCCGGTTATTCCGAAACCATCTCTCGCCCGGACTTCCGTGAACTGTCACCGTCGCCATTTACGCATCCGGTAACCGGCTACAACATCGTTGGAAATCCTGAACTCACTGTCGCGTATATCAAAAACTACGATGCACGCTGGGAATGGTACTACTCGGCAGATGAAAGTGTTTCGGTAGGATTGTTCTACAAGGAATTTGTAGCGCCTATCGAAGCGGTCATCATGCCAGGTTCGGCCGAAGAACGTACCTTCATCAATGCAGAAGCTGCTACTACACAAGGCATTGAGTTTGATACTTATCGTTGGCTGGGTTTCGTCAACGAAGGTTTGACCAATTTTTACGCGGCGGCCAACCTGACGTTGATTGACTCCTCAGTAACCATTCGCGAGAAGGACAGGGGCATCCTGACCAATCCCACGCGTCCGCTGCAGGGTCAAGCCGACTACATCGTTAATTTGCAACTGGGCTACGACAATTCGGAAACGCAGAAGGGCAGTGTCGTGTATCACGTCACCGGCGCAAAAATCCGTGAAGTAGGTGTGTTGGGTGCACCCGACGTGATGGACGAAGCATACGGCGAACTGGACTTCACCTACACGCGTTACTGGGGCGATCATCTGGAACTGACCTTCAAGGCGAAAAACCTGTTGAACAAGATGCAGGAAACCACACAGGGCGGACTCGATGTAAACAGCTATCGGGAAGGCACCAATGCAAGTCTTGGCTTGACTTATGTGTTCTAGTTGAAAGTTGGCTGCAATCATAACTCCCTGAGTTGTTTATTCAGGGAGTTTAGAGCCATCATCAGACGTGGGCTTTATTGCGACGGAATGCTCTAAGCGAGAATATACCCTCGAGAACCATACCTAAAATTAGAAATACTATACCGCCGGCAAGAACTCCAAAGACATAACAGGCGATTGCTGCCAACAAACAGAAAACTGTAGTGACGAATCTTGTTAGTGACGTCATGAGTTATCTCTTCAATATCGTTAGACTGCATTAGCATTTAACAGCCTAATTCACAGTCGGCAAAAACGCATAACTCTGCGCGTACTCCAGCATCTGTTCCACAAAGTTGTCAGGATATTCGACTTTAACATCACGAATCTCCACACCATTCGCCGTGTTCTCCACGACAGGAACGAGGCGTGGATTGATGAAGCCGGAGTATGGAGCGACGTTTAACGACGCGTAACGCTGCAGCACTTCGGCGTGTAATTCTGGATCGACTTTTGTGCCGTAATTTTCAATCAGGTTTTGCGCTGCAACAAAATCACCTTCACTTTTGATGCGCTGATGTTCGCGCAATAGTTCGCCGAAAATCTGGCGCAAGGCCTGATAATCATTAACAACGAAATAAGTTTTGCCATCGCGCTGCTTGCGTTCGATGACGTTCTGCTCGCGGCCGCGTTCATAAGCCCACTGTGAAATTTCCTGGCGGTTGCGCATGTGTGCTTCTTCAATCTGCTGGCCCGGCTCGATGCGATAGAGCTGCGTCATGAGGCCGCCGCGGATGTAGGTGTCGTATTCGGCCATGCCGACATCGAGGCTTGGCATCACACCAATTTCCATGAGCATCGGATCCATCATGTAATACAGCGCGACGAGATCGGCGCGGCCTTCTTCCATCGCGCTTGCGTATTGCTTGAGAGTGCTGCTTTCCTCGGCGACACCATCATTGATACGCCCGGAAGCGTGGCCGATGACTTCGTGCATGTCGGTGTGTAGATGGCCGCTCAGTTCTGCCCAGGCGCGGCCGCGTGCAATTTCCTCTTCGGACCACGCAAACTCGGCAAGTGCGCCATTCTCTGAAGAGTTGTAGGCATCGGTGATGTTGGAAAGGCTTACTGATTTCGAACCGTGCTGCGCGCGAATCCATGCCGAGTTCGGCAGGTTGATGCCGATGGGCGTGGCAGGTGACGCATCGCCGGTTTCCGATACGACCATGATTGCCTTGCCGGTAATGCCGGTGACGTCAGCCTTCTTGTGTTCGGGCATGATGGGTGAGTTGTCTTCAAACCACTGTGCGTAACCGGCGATGGCACCGATGCGTTTGGTGGACTCGACATCACGCACGGAGACAACTGATTCGTAAGAACCACGGAAGCCGAGTGGATCGTTGTACACTTCGATAAAGCCGTTGGTTACATCAATGGCTGAATCAGTATCGGCGACCCATGCAACGTTGTAGGCATCGAAGTCGGCAAGGTCTCCGCTCTTGTAATATTTGACGAGCAATTCCAGTGCTGTGCGCTGCTTGTCATTCTCCGCAACGGTAATGGCTTGTTCGAGCCAGTAGATCACTTGCTCGATGGCAGACGAATACATGCCATCGAGCTTCCAGACTTTTTCCACTACCTCGCCATTCTCTTTTACGAGCTTGGAGTTGAGGCCATACGAAACCGGTGTCGGGTCATCCTTGTCAGTGAGCTTGTCATAGAAGGCGGTGACTTCTGCTTCCGTTACTCCCTCGTAGAAATTTACAGACGATGCGGCAATCTTGTCGACATTTGCAGCCGTGTTGACTTTTTTGGGCGCAATCGTGGGATCAAACATGATGGGTTCAAGCATGGTCAACAGCTGCTCCAGGGACTGCCCTTCATCAAGCGGCCATGTGGCACTGGCCGCACTCTCTTGCGCGAGCTGACGGAAATATTCGGGCGTGAACTCCGGCTGGAACTTATTGCTCGAATAATGGTGATGAATGCCGTTGGCAAACCACATGCGTTTGGCGTAGGTCATGAAGGCCGTAAACTCAGGTGCGCTGCGGTTGCCCGGGTAATGACGCACGATTTCCTCGATTGTGCGGCGGATACGCAGGTTATGTTTGAAGTTCTGGTCCCAAATCATGTCGCGTCCGCTCATGCCTGCCTGTGAGAGAAAAAACAGCAGCTTCTTCTGCTGCAGGGTGAGCTCGTCGAAACCTGGAATCTGGTAGCGCAGGATGCGGATGTCGGCAAAACGATCCGCTTCGTAAACGAAGGTATCTTCTGCGATGGCTGTTTCAACCTGGGCTACTGGCTCAGTTAAGGATGGCGCGCTTGCGGTCTCGGCAGGAGCAACAGTGTCGGTATTGCCACTACAGGCCTGCAGCAGCGTGGCAGCAAAAATCAGGGAGGCGAGCGAGCTGGGTTTTAGTTTCATGACAGTACCATTATGAGCAGCGGAAAAACCGGCGGTCTGGACAGTCTAGCAAACCTTTGTCGGAAGTCTCCAGCGAGCGAACAGGAAGCGTAACGAGGTCACTCGGAAGGCTACGGGAATCCAGAGGCTTCCTAGAGCAGCAACAACTTCAGGCTCATCGAAATCAGCATTATGCCAAGTGTTGCAACTCCTAACGCGAGCAGCTGATAGAGACCAAGTTTGACGTGGCTGCGCAGGCGGTCCATAAACCGGTCTTTGGGCAGCACGGGTGCGGGAATATGCTGAAATAGCTGGATAAAAGCGAAGAACAGCAGAGACCACAAAGTAAGGACTATGGCAATGCGCAGCAGAGGGGAAGCTTCGTCTTCTGCCCGTAACAGCACAAATACACTTGTCAGCACCCCAGTCAGCGCGAACAGCAGGCACCCTATACGCAAGGGTAGAAGTTGTTGGGCAAGCCTGTGTAATTGAAACAGTAACATGCAGCCATTGTAGCTGCTTGTCCCGGGCAGGCGTACTAGCGGGCTCTTAACATCAGTGGCCCGGAATACGGACAATCAGCAAGTCACAACCTACGCCATGGGAAACACCACTAGAGGTAGAGCCGAGCAGCAGTTCAAAACCATGTTTACCATGACTACCCACTACTACCAGGTCAGCCTTGATTTCCTTGGCCGTGTTGCGTATTTCGCGCGCAGGACTGCCAAGCACATTGTGCAGGCGATGTTCAGCAATGCCGACACTGGCACCAAGTTCAAGTAGGGAATTGCGTGACTGCCGCATGACTTCTGCGTACAGCGTTTCAAAATCGGCGCCGCTGATATCGAGTGTATAACCCACTGCAATAGGTTCCATGACATGCATAAGGCTGAGCTCTGCGCCATATTGCTTGGCTATCTGGCGCGCCTTGTCGAGAACAAAGGCCGAATCAGGTGATAAATCCACTGCAACCAGAACATTCATGTAACCAGTCATACCACGGCCTCTCATTGTTGTATCTGATTTCATTAGACAGCTGTCTGAGAATAAGGTTGTTGATATGTGTCAAGCCAGTAGTTTAAGAGGAACATGGTGCGCTCGCTTGTTATCATGCCGCCAGTTGCCGGTATCTATTACGAGAATCATGCATGCTCATTGTTATTTCCCCAGCCAAAACCCTCGACTACGCCACAATCGTCAGCACCAGCACAGCAACACAACCGCAATTTCTGGATGAGGCAACTCAACTAAATCAGATACTGCGTACCTACAGTCCGCAAAAACTCGCTAATCTCCTGACAGTGAGCAAGAACATTGCCGAACTGAATTTCTCCCGTAACCAGGAGTGGTCTCCCCCTTTCCATGACATGAATGCACGACAAGCGATTTTTGCGTTCAAGGGTGACGTCTATCTCGGTCTCGATGCGTATGGGCTAACCGAAGATGATCTCGCGTTTGCGCAGCAACACCTGCGGATTCTTTCGGGGCTCTATGGTGCGTTGCGTCCGCTCGATCTCATGCAAGCCTATCGCCTGGAAATGAGCACACGCCTGAAAAATCCGCATGGCAAAAATCTGTATGACTTTTGGGATGCCAAGGTTACGGGTGCAATCAACACGGCCTTGCAGTCGCAGAAGGATAAAACGCTGATCAATCTTGCGTCGGAAGAATATTTTGCCGTGCTGCAGCCGAAGACACTTGATGCCGAAGTGCTCACGCCTGTATTCAAGGATTACAAGAATGGCACTTACAAGATCATCAGTTTCTTTGCCAAAAAAGCGCGTGGCAGAATGGCTGCATGGATTATCAGAAACAGGATGACAGAGAATACCGGGCTAACGGGATATGCTGAAGATGGATATAGCTTCAGCCCCGCGATGTCTAAAGGCAAAGAGTTAGTGTTTATCCGTAGGACAGGAGATTGAAAATAGACTGGAGATGTGAACGGCACTTGATAAAGGCATTCTCCATGAAGATTCCGGG
>CAIYIP010000475.1 GCA_903926285.1 uncultured Gammaproteobacteria bacterium | reverse complement strand
TCGACGATCCCGGGGCTTACACGCAGCCGTGGACGGTCACGCTCAGGGAGCGGATTGTGATTGATGCCGAGTTGATTGACGAAATCTGCCTCGAAAACGAACAATTCGTTGAACGTATGCAGCTTAAGTACTAATAACAAAAGTACCAATAACAAAAAACAGCGCCGGGTGATCCTGGCCAACTCCTGATACTTTGAGGGAACTACATGAAGACGCTCATCAGAACCACCCTGCTTGTGTTGCTTACCAACCTGCTCGTAACCGTGCGGCCGGCTGCAGCGCACCACTCATTCCCCGCGCAATACGACGCTGACAAGAAGATTACCTTGACCGGCAAGGTCACAAAGGTTGAGTGGACCAATCCGCACATCTTTATCTACATCGACGTGCCGGACGCAGCGACAGGCGCAGTAGTGAACTGGGCGCTCGAATTGGGCGGCCCGAATTCACTGCTGCGCCTGGGGTGGAAACGCGATTCGCTGAAAACCGACGACCTTATAACCGTCGAAGGCAGCCTTGCCAGGGATGGCAGCAATCTCGCGAACGCGCGGACTATCCTGATGGTCGCAACCGGCGAAAGAATGCTCTCCGGTTCAAGCGGCCCCTAGCAATACGTGTGCATTCGCAGTTTATCGTGACCTTGGAATGTTCGCTGCCGACCGCGGCGGCATGTCGCTGGCGGCACCATGCTCTGTGAGGTCACCAACCAACCGGAGATTCACGGCGCTTTAAACACATTTTTCGGCGATATAGCCAAAGTTACGCTGACATCGAGCGGCGCCATTGCGGATGGTCGTATGATGGTGAAAATCGGCGGCGCGTTAATTAGGCCGATGGAGTTTCTTGTATTGCAGTTTGTGCAGCAGATGCAGACAGGCTGAAGGGCTTTACGCGATGAGGTGCCTGGTCTTCTATTAGTCAATTAAATAGACAACTTTTTTTGTCCAAAACGTGATGGGGCAGTGGTTAAAATACCAAGCGGGACAACATAATTCGGGCCAGAAAAAAACCACTTCGCCTTAGGTTGCTTGCATGCGTATCAACTCCTCCATTGTCATTCTCGGTGCCGGCTTGCAGGGTTGCGGCATTGCGCTGGAGCTTGCGCATCGTGGCCATCAGGTAACGCTGGTGGATCAGGATACGTTGCCGATGAATCGGGCGAGTTTGCGCAATGAGGGGAAAATCCATCTTGGCCTGATTTATGCCGCCGACCCCAGCTTCGCTACCGCTGAGTTGCAACTTCGTGGCGCACTGTGCTTTCATAATCTGCTGCAACGCTGGTGTGGCGAAGCCGCCGACACCATCCCGCTCTCCACGCCATTCGATTATCTCGTCGCCAACGATTCGCTTATGTCGGCCGATCAACTGTCTA
The DNA here is from genome assembly GCA_903926285.1 of uncultured Gammaproteobacteria bacterium. Lineage (GTDB taxonomy): Bacteria > Pseudomonadota > Gammaproteobacteria > Pseudomonadales > Pseudohongiellaceae > CAILUG01. The sequence continues at coordinate 2,398 of CAIYIP010000475.1, read as the reverse complement.
CCCACTACGAACGCCTCGATGCTGCGTATCGGGCTTTAGTGCGCAACGATCCATCGCTTAATTACATGGGCCAGCTTCCCGATCAGCTCTACGCGCTAAAAACTCCTGCGCAGGCTGCGCGGCATTTCAAAATGGATAACCTCGCGGCGGTGTTTCAGACGGCCGAACTGGCGGTGGATACAGCAGCGATGGCGGAAGTGATCAGGCGCGCCGTTCTGGGACACGGCAACATAGAGTTTCTTGCGGGCCGCCGTGTTATGTCCATCTATAGAAGCGCCAACGGCTTTAGTATTGAAGGTACCAGTGCGGATGGCAGCTGGATCATCGAATGCGCGCAGGTTGTGAACGCGACATGGGAAGGTCGCTTCGCACTCGATCAATCCGTCGGCATCAACGTCCAAACAGGATGGCTCCACAGGCTCAAATACCGCGTCATTGCCAAACTTCCGCAGCAGCTTCTCAAGGCGCCATCAGCGACGATGGTGCTTGGCCGTTACGGCGACGTTGTCGTGCGCCCGAATGGTACGACTTACCTGTCGTGGTATCCGACTGGCATGCGGGGATGGAGTCACGATGTTGCGCCGCCCGGGGATTGGGACGCTCCCTGTCGCGGGGAACCTGATAGGCAGATAGCCAAGGAAGTCGCTGACGCTGCGCTGAAGAACATTGAGGCCTGGTATCCGGGCATAGCGCAATCGACGCCGATCCTTGTGGATGCGGGCGCGATCGTGGCCTATGGAAAAACTGACGTGGACGATTCTCGCAGCGGACTACATGATCGCACGCGAGTTGGCGTGACAAGTCAGGACGGTTACCACAGCGTCGATCCGGGGAAACTCACTACTGCACCTCTCTTCGCCATGGAGGCGGCCGATGCCATCGTGGGAAAGCAGCGAGGCGTGACGCGCGCGCCACAATGTCAGCCAGCACCAGAGCCGGTGAAACGTCCTCGCGTCGTAGCACTCATGCCGGCGTGGAAAGCTGAAGCATTTATCAAGCCTGTGTTGCAGGCATTAGCGGCACAGACGTATCCAAATCTCGAAATATTGATCTCTGACGACGCCTCACCCGACAACACCGCCGCTGTATGTGAGCAGTTTGCTGCGCGCCATGCCAATTGCCGAGTCATTCGCCAGCAGAAAAATATTGGCTGGATCGGCAATGTCAATGCGCTGTTGCAGGCCGCCGATGGCGACATGTACTTTTTCGCATTCCATGACGATGTGCTGGCGCCCGATTATGTATCGAAGCTGGTCGAAGCGCTGAGAAGCAATCCTGAGGCGATCATGGCATTTTCAGATCTGGAATTAACGTACCAGGATGGCACGCAAGAGCGGTGCGCGTACCGGGACTTGAACGGACTTCATGCGCCTGTCGAGCGTGCCATGAGCATGGCCTCGCGCGGAAGCAATTGGTGGGTTCCCAATCGCGGCCTGTTCCGGGCCGGCGCCGCCGGGCGCATAGGCGGCGTGAAGCGGCACTGGCGCGGTGAGTTATCAGCCGACTGGCCATGGCTTCTCCATATGGCAGTTCTGGGGCAGTTCGTGCGCGTGCCAGAAATACTCTGTTTCAAGGTATACACGCCGGGCAGCCTCTCACGGACCTGGAGGCGAGGGATACCTGACTGGGTTTCCCTCACCCTGTCTTGTGCGAGGGAAATTCATCACTCGGATCTGAAGCCAATGGCAAAGGCGAAGGTTTATGCTTGCCTGGAGCGGGGACTTAGAGAACGCGTAAAACAAGCGTTTATCTTGCGCTGGCATCGATTGCGTGCATCGGCCGTTGATTGGGCACGCTGAAGTTCGGAGGAGCTCGCACGCTCAAAAAGTCCAACATAACCTCGTCCGACTATCACGTAGATTGAAGATTCCCGGTAGTGAGAAAACGATTTGTGGGCGGTTGGCTAAAGGCTTGCGGGCAATAAGCCATAAGCCTCTGAGTGATTTTTTTATCTGGACCCCCGGCCATTCTTGTAATAACAAATGCCCGAAAAAAGGCCTCGCTTATGCGCGGATTCTGGAGTTGATTGGCAACGGCGATTGCTAGAATCAGCTTCAAAATCGGTTGAAAGATTGCGTGGGGATTGCATGGGACAGGACCCATCGCCTGCAAACTGGGCGCCTCTAATTTCCAGGCCTTCTCAACTACACCAGTTACTCAGTCAGAGTTTTTGTTCGGAAGGAAACTGCAGCCACACCAATTCCTGCCTCTTCATTTAGCTCCCTGGCTAATAGTTCGGCTATTTTCAACCCGCTCCCAACCCAGACCAATAACTTCTAGATAGTACTCATTCCTATTTGTACCTTTAACAGCATATTGTAAATCTCTGTATTTTTTTCCATCAATTCGCCGACTTTGTGCAGTCGGCATACGTGCAAGCAAGAAATGACTTCAGACT
>CAIYIP010000474.1 GCA_903926285.1 uncultured Gammaproteobacteria bacterium | reverse complement strand
GCCAGCATCATTTGATGCACGCTCACAGCGGAACTGGGGCGTGTCTGAGCCGCAATCTCCCACATTGAATCACCATTGACGACCGAATAACTCTGACCGTCACTGCCAGGGACAGCACCATCATTGCCTTGGGAGAAATTTGCATCCGCAGTGGTCGTCGGCGGACTGGAATTGCCAGCACCAGGAATAACAAGAGGACCGGTTGCGGTAGCTTTACCAGGCAAATCCAGTAAAACAGTATAGTCTTGCTGCACAGCGCCGTCAGGCCAGCTGACATTCAGAACAAGATCGAGAAAAGGCTCGTCCACACTATTCAGAGTAGTCAAATGGATGCTGCCTGCATCACCATTCACCTCTACTGAAAATTGTACTTGAGAGGCGAGAGCCGATAGCTCAACACCGGCACGGGCAAAATCTTCCTGACTGCCGAGGGTGATTGAAATTTGCGCAGGCTGCAGACCAGTAACGTCCAGCAGTTCAATGTTGGCATCAAGGGGCTCTGAAAGAGTCGACCCCACTACAAGTTCACCGAGACCAAGTGCCATGGTCTGTTGTGAAATACACAGTCCACCGGCCAGAATCAATCCAATTTGTAAGGCTTTATATCCGACCAGCATAGGGTGCCATCCATCTGTGCTTGATTAAGAGTTTGCGCAAAAGACTGTAACAACCTGCCTTGCAAGCTAACAAGGATACTTCTAAAGATACTTCACTCGATGTCCCGGTTTTATAACGCAAAAGTTATGCCTGAACACCGTTAACATGTTTTAGTATTACCTTCAAAAGCCGCCGCAAGTATTCATTATATGTAGTCTTTTATCAAGAGCTCTGCGATCTGAACTGAGTTCAGTGCAGCTCCTTTACGCAGATTGTCCGAGACCACCCACAGGTTGATACCATGTTGATGAGAGATATCCTTGCGTATACGACCTACCCAGACTTCGTCACGGTCAGTGCCTTCGCCAATGGGAGTTGGATAGCCGCCGTTCTCGCGTTTATCCATGACTTTTACGCCAGGCGCTTTTTCCAGCAGCTTGCGCACGTCTTCGGCAGATATATTGTCGCGGGTCTCGACGTGTATAGCTTCTGAATGTGAATAGAAAACCGGAACCCTCACACAGGTCGGGTTTACCATGATGTTCTCGTCTTCCAGAATCTTGCGTGTTTCCCACACCATTTTCATTTCTTCCTTGGTGTAGCCGTTATCCATGAACACATCGATATGCGGCAACACGTTGAAGGCAATCTGTTTTGGGTAAACACTGACTTCAGGAGACATGCCATTGAGCAGTTTCATGGTTTGTCCGGCGAGCTCGTCAATAGCTTCCTTGCCAGTGCCCGAAACGGACTGGTAGGTAGCCACGTTGATACGCGTAATGCCTGCTTTGTCGTAAATGGGCTTCAGCGCTACGAGCATCTGGATTGTCGAGCAATTCGGATTGGCAATGATGTTGTGTTTTTTGTATTGCGCAATTGCATGCGGATTAACTTCCGGAATCACTAGCGGGATATCTTCCTCGTAACGAAACTGCGAGGTGTTGTCGATCACGATGCAGCCTGCTTTGCCGGCTTTGGGAGCATAAATCGCAGACACACTCGCACCAGCCGAGAACAGACCGATCTGGGCTTTACTGAAATCGAAATCAGCAAGATTTTCAACAGTATATTGTTTGTTATTAAAGCTAAGTGTCTCACCTGCGCTACGTTCGCTGGCCAATAAATAGAGCTGATCAACGGGAAACTTGCGTTGCTCCAGAATTCTGATCATGGTTTTGCCGACGGCTCCGGTAGCCCCCACAATTGCAACGTTATACTTCTTGCTCATTACTGATCACTCCTCATTACTGCTTATTACTGCTTATTACTGCTTATTACTGCCTATTACTGCGGTATTTTCCGCTCTTGGAAAGGCATTATTAACATTAAACCCTGCTTTTAACTTACTGATATTACAAAAATAACCAAGGTGATTTTTGCCGCCATCCTTGCTCGAAGGTTTTTATTGCGTCTGCATGCTGCATAGTGAGACCAATGTCGTCGAGACCATTAAGCAATATGTGTTTGCGCGATGATTCAACATCAAATTTGACTACGGCCCCGGATGGCTTGGTAATGGTTTGCTGCTGAAGATCAACATTAAGCGTGTAACCTGCGCTCGCAAAAGTATCCTGAAAAAAATCATGGACGATTTTGTCATCTAAAACAATAAGTAAAATTCCATTCTTGACGCAGTTGTTAAAGAAAATATCCGCGTAGCTGGGCGCGATAATGCAGCGAATGCCAAAATCATCTAGCGCCCAAGGCGCATGCTCCCTGCTGGAACCACAGCCAAAATTTTCGCGCGCCAACAGAATTGAAGCCCCCTTGTAGCGCGGCTGGTTAGCGATGAAATCCGGATTCAAGGGGCGACCTGC
>CAIYIP010000473.1 GCA_903926285.1 uncultured Gammaproteobacteria bacterium | reverse complement strand
CTGTACCGCCTGCAGAACGGTGAAGGCCAGGGTTTCACGCCAAAGTCGGTGATGCTGATGATTGGCACCAACAATACCCGCACGCACAGAGCGGCAGAAATTGCTGAAGGGGTTGGAGCGGTGGTCCTCGAACTACAGAAGGATTTTCCGGCAGCAAAAATTTTGTTGCTCGGGATTTTCCCGCGCAGCACGCCCGATGATCCCCTGCGCGCACAGATTGCGGAAATCAATTCCATTATTGCCAGGCTCGGCGACAATAAGCGTGTCTTCTACAAAGATATCGGTGCTGTTTTTCTCGATTCTGACGGCAAAATTGCGCCAGAGATCATGAGTGATGGCCTGCATCCCACGACCAAGGGTTATGAGCTCTGGGCCGAAGCCATCAAGGAACCGCTGGCAGATTTGCTCTGAACATGAAGTCTATGCAGAGCGTTGCGTGAGCAAGCGCCAACGCCCTGCACATCCAATTGCTGATCCACTTGCTGATCCAATTGCTGGCTTTACCGATACTCTAACGAAGTTCAGCCTGCGTGTTTTTTAACCCACACCACGTACTTGTCCATCCACTTCTGCATAAACTCCTTGCTACCTGCACCAATACCGCCATCGTCGTCGAACAAGCCATCTTTGGCATGAACAAAAGCTTCAGGTTGCCCGAGTGTCGGCACATCCAGATAAGCCAGAATATTGCGCAAATGCTGCTGCGCCATCGCGGTTCCTGCAGCGCCAACTGATGCGCCCATCACTGCACCTGGCTTGCCAGCCCACGCGCTTTGCCCATAAGGCCGCGAGGCATGATCGAGCGCATTTTTCAGCACACCAGGAATCGATCGATTATATTCAGGGGTAACAAACAGCAGGCCCTGCGACGCGAGGATTTCTGCTTTCAGGCGCTTGACTGCCGCAGCAGGTTGGCCGTCGTCATCCTGGTTATAGAGCGGCAGATCGCCGATCTCGAGTTGTTTGAAAGTGAATTCAGCAGGCGCGAGTTTGGCAAGGGCAGTGGCAAGCTTGCGATTGAACGAATCCTTGCGCAGGCTGCCAACAATAACGGCGATCTGGTAGTTACTCATGATGAGATCCTTTCCTTATTCGATGGGGGTGGTTGAACATTTAAAACCTGACAGGTTTGGCGAGAGGATACCAACAACCTGATTCCAGCTCTATCAAAAAACCTGTCAATCAATATTCAAAGCCCATTTATGGTTTAGCCGCAGCAAAGTATTTGCTTATGCCGCGGTCCTGCAGGACTAGCAATAGCCACTGACAGTTGCAAACCGATCAGTATTTCGTGCAAGCTCATGCAAGCTGTTGTCGGCACTACAGGCGCCCGGCGCATTAACAGCATAAAAAGATTGTCAGCCGCGTCTTCAAAAAATCAATAACAACCAGGGGATGCCAGATGAAATTTCAACGTCTCATCTTGACCGTTCTGCTCGCAGTTGCCATGGCACCAGCTACGGCTTTTGCAGCATGATGCGAAGAGCTTGCCGCACTCGCAATGCCAGATACCAGAATCACGCTTACCGAAACTGTTGCTGCTGATTGCCTGACTCCCGCCCAGGTGGAAACTGCTAAAGCGATCTACGCTCCTGTCACACAGGGCCGTACTGGCGAAGTATTGGTTGCGGGCTTTTCGCCAGGCAGTGAACTTGGCTGGAATACCATGGCCGGAACTTAGCCGTTTGCGCCGGGTACGGATCTCTTCAAGTATGTTGTATTTAACAATCCTGTCTGGGATTTCAAGGCTATGAACTGGGACTCTGATGTCGACAGCACGCGGGCAGCAAGCACTGCTCTCAATGCGTCATTGAATAAATCACGGCGTTGGTGCCCAGCCGGAACGCATCTGTCGACGGCATCAGCGG
>CAIYIP010000472.1 GCA_903926285.1 uncultured Gammaproteobacteria bacterium | reverse complement strand
ACCCCTGTCCGGTCTCTCCGGGCGCATCTCGCGCTGACCCTTGTCGTCCAAGATACGGAACCAAGGGGTCATCTTGTCATCACCTATAGCCTGTCCGCAGCTACAGGGAATCATGGCGAGTTACTGGAACGGCAATGTCAGCACTTACTTCCTGAAACCATACGCACTGCTGCGTCGGCAGTTGAATAACGCGGGATCGAGTTCAAATACGTCAATAGCGCCCATGAGCATGTAAATTTTTTGCAGTAAGATCTGCAATATTTCGCTTACGAAGCTTGATGAATTAACTTTATGAGGGCGCCTCATAAATTTATTTGTCCTGGACTTCCACCATGTCCACTTTCTGGAATCCGCGTGGGAGCTTGTTACCCCGTCTGCCGCGTTCTCCGCGATAATGCTCCAGTTCGTCGAGCGCTAACCTGATAAAACGCTTGCCGGAATGTATAAGCAGAACTTTGCTGCGGTCAAGCACGGCAAAGCGCACCACATATTCCTGGCGTTCTGCCACGCGCCCCCCAGGAATGCTGATTATTTTGTTGCCCTTGCCCTTTGCCAACTCTGGCAACTCCGCAATTTTGAACATCAGCAAACGGCCTTCATTGGTTACGCCAACCACTTCATCCGTCTGTAAATTATTTACCGCTACTGGTGATAATACCTTACTGCCTTTAGGCAAACTCAACACGGCTTTGCCCGCCCGGTTTTTGCTGATGAGATTTTCGAGCGTGGTGATAAAGCCATAACCAGCATCTGAAGCTACCAGATAAAGAGTTTCCGGATCACCAATAACCAATCCTTCAAAAGTTGCTCCGGAGGGCGGATTGACACGGCCAGTCAATGGCTCACCCTGCCCTCGTGCAGATGGCAGGCTATGGGCGGGCAAGGAATAAGCACGTCCGGTGGAATCAAGAAATACTGCGTTCTGGTTACTTCTGCCTTTAGCGAGAAGTTTTAATTTATCACCTGATTTATATGCAAGGCCCGCAGCGTCAACCTCATGGCCTTTTGCCCCTCGCACCCATCCTGCTTCGGACAATACAACGGTAACAGGCTCGATCGTCATCAACTCACTTTCTGTGAATGCCTGCGCTTCAGCCCTTGTCACAATGGGTGAACGCCGTACATCACCGAAAGTTTCAGAGTCAGCAATCAATTCTTTCTTGATCAATGTTTTCAAACGCGCCTTTGAACCCAGAATCTGCTGCAAGCTCTCGCGCTCTTCCGCAAGCTCGGCCTGCTCACCCCTGATCTGCATTTCTTCGAGTTTGGCGAGATTTCTTAATTTAAGTTCCAGAATAGCCTCGGCTTGCTTGTCTGCCAGGCTAAATCGCTCCATCAATGCGAGCTTGGGTTTGTCTTCGGTTCTGATGATGTGAATGACTTCATCAATATTCAGATAGGCAATAAGCAAGGCTTCCAGAATATGCAACCGAGCCATGATCTTGTCGAGCCGATACTGGAGGCGGCGCGTTACCGTCACAGTGCGGAATTCCAGCCACTCCTTGAGGATTTCCACCAACCCCTTCACACGCGGCAAACCATCCGTACCGATCATGTTGAAATTTGCGCGATAACTTTTTTCCAGATCAGTAGTGGAAAAGAGATGAGCCATGACAGCATCGTAATCAATACGATTGGAACGCGGCACGATCACAATACGCGTCGGATTTTCATGATCTGATTCGTCGCGCAAATCGACAATCATTGGCAATTTCTTTTTCTGCATTTGCGCAGCAATCTGCTCTAGCACTTTTGCGCCAGAGACCTGATACGGCAAGGCAGTAATCACAATGTCGCCATCTTCTTTTTGGTACACCGCCCTGCACTTGACCATACCTTTGCCGGACTCATACATCGAGGCAATGTCACTGCGGGAAGTAATTATTTCGGCAGCCGTGGGAAAGTCCGGGCCTTGCACGATCTGGCAGATATCGGCAGTTGTCGCGCTGGCATTTTCGAGCAGATGGATGCAAGCCTGGGTAACTTCGCGCAGGTTATGCGGCGGAATGTCTGTCGCCATGCCAACTGCAATTCCGCTGCCGCCATTAAGAAGCACATTGGGCAGCCGCGCGGGCAAGATTACCGGCTCTTCGAGCTCGCCATCAAAGTTCAGTTTCCAGTCAACGGTGTCCTGGCCCAACTCACTGAGCAGAACATCGGCATAGTGGTGCAGCCGCGACTCGGTATAACGCATCGCAGCAAAGGATTTCGGATCATCCGGTGAACCCCAGTTGCCCTGACCATCGACAAGTGGATAGCGGTATGAAAAGGGTTGGGCCATCAACACCATGGCTTCATAACAGGCAGCATCACCATGCGGATGAAATTTTCCTATTACGTCACCAATCGTGCGCGCGGACTTCTTGTGCTTAGCGGTACTTTTCAGGCCAAGCTCGCTCATTGCATAGACGATGCGACGTTGCACGGGCTTCAGGCCATCACCGATATGCGGCAAGGCCCTGTCGTTGATTACATACATGGAATAATTCAGGTACGACTGCTCAACGAATTTGCGCAGCGGGATTTGTTCCATGCCCTCGGCGTTGAATGTAATAACATCACTCATTCAGTTTATTTCCTGTTGTTACTGCAGGTGCGCAGCCTAAAACTGCACACTTGCTAAATTTCAGCGCGATTGCCGTTGGCTTCGAGCCATTCCTTGCGATCGCCTGAGCGTTTCTTGGCGAGCAGCATGTCCATCAACTCGAGGGTGGTGTCGTATTCGTCGATGCTGAGCTGGACCAATCTGCGCGTATCCCTGTTCATGGTGGTTTCGCGCAGTTGCAGCGGATTCATTTCGCCAAGGCCCTTAAAGCGCAGCACATTTGGCTTGCCTTTTTTATTCTCGGCGACCAGACGGTCGAGCACACCATTTTTTTCGGCCTCATCCAGTGCATAAAATACTTCCTTGCCGATGTCGATGCGATACAAAGGCGGCATGGCAACGTAGATATGACCCGCTTCCACCACCGCCCTGAAGTGACGAATAAAAAGTGCACTCAATAGTGAAGCAATATGCAGACCATCAGAATCAGCATCCGCCAGAATGCAGATTTTGCCGTAACGCAAACCACTCAAATCGGCAGAACCCGGATCCACTCCCATCGCAGTCGCGATGTCATGCACTTCCTGGGATGCGAGAATTTCATTGGAGCTGATTTCCCAGGTGTTAAGAATCTTGCCGCGCAACGGCATGATGGCCTGGGTTTCGCGGTCGCGCGCCTGCTTCGCGGAACCACCGGCAGAGTCACCTTCCACGAGAAATAATTCTCCTGCAGCTACATTGTGGGTTGAGCAATCTGCGAGCTTGCCGGGCAAAGCCGGGCCTGAGGTAATTTTTTTGCGCACTACCAGCTTGCTGGCTTTCAGGCGCAACTGTGCATT
>CAIYIP010000471.1 GCA_903926285.1 uncultured Gammaproteobacteria bacterium | reverse complement strand
CCATCCCATCGTCAGAATTATTCTCGCTGAGCAAATTTACCGGGCGTGGAGCATCTTGGCAGGGCATCCTTATCACCGCAGTTAGCATTAGAGATTTCCTATAAAAATTAGTAAGATACTGTTAAGTCCAAGATTTTGGTTGTAGAATCGGTACAGATTTTTCGCCCCATCCTTGAAGTCCAAAAGACAATTGTGAGCCAGTGCCTGGCTGCATACGGGTAACATGACAGATCGTTATACCTTCAAAGATCATTCGCGTGAGCGGCATTTATTCCTGTCCCGGTTAGTGGTCGGTGGCAGTGTTGCATTGATTTTGCTGGTGATTTTGATCACAAGATTGGTGTATCTACAGGTCTATCAGCACGAATATTATTCGACCAAGTCAGATAACTACCGCATCCATATCCAGCCCGTTGTTCCCACCCGTGGACTCATCTATGACCGCAACGGAGTATTGCTGGCTGAGAACAAGCCCAGCTATACCCTGACCCTCGTCAAGGAAAACGCCCAAGACATCACCGCTAGTCTGGATTTGATCAAGTCTCTCATCACCTTTTCGCCTGAGGACGAAGAAAAATTCTACACTCGCCTGAAGCGCCGCCCCGTGCCCTACTCAGCAGTTCCCCTGCGTTTTAATCTCACTGAAGAGGAAATCGCCAACATCGCAGTGAACCAGTTCCAGTTACCGGGCATCAGCATAGAAGCGCAGCTTGTGCGGAGTTATCCCAAAGGCGAACTCATGGCGCATGCTTTGGGTTATGTGGCGAGCATTTCTGAAGAAGAGCTGAAGACACTTGATCCTGTCAATTACAGCGGGACCGACCAGATGGGCAAGATGGGTGTGGAAAAGTTTTACGAGGACATATTGCACGGCACTGTAGGCTACGAAACAGTCGAGAAAAATGCGCGTGGCCAGATTATGAAAGTACTTGATCGCACTGACCCTATCCCCGGTCAGGACATCGTGCTGAATCTCGACAGTGAACTGCAGCAGGCAGCAGTAGAAGCGTTGGGAGACTTCAGAGGCGGTATTGTTGCGCTCGATCCTGCTACAGGTGGTGTGCTGGCTATGGTGAGCAAGCCTTCGTTCGACCCCAACCTTTTTGTTGGCGGGATCAGCAAGACCGACTATGCAAAACTCCAGGATCGCACGCAAACTCCATTGTTTAATCGCGCTCTTGGTCGCTACTCGCCCGGCTCTACGGTTAAACCTTTCATAGGCCTGGCTGCCCTGGATACGGGCTTGCGCACACGCGAATACCAGATCAGCGATCCTGGGCTATACCGGCTTGAGGGCGACCGGCATATCTACCATGACTGGACCTGGTGGGATAATAGAAGCGGGCATGACGTGGTCAACCTTGAGAAAGCCATCTATCAGTCATGTGATATTTATTTCTTCGATCTGGCTGCTGACATGAGCATCGATACCATGCACGATTTCCTGACTCGTTTTGGTTTTGGCCGCAATACCAGTGTAGATATTCCCCAAGCCAACAGTGGTGTGCTCCCCTCCAAAAAATGGAAGCTTGAAACTATCGGTGAGCCTTGGTATCCCGGGGAAACGCTCAATTCTTCCATTGGTCAGGGTTACACTGAAGCCACACCCTTGCAGCTCGCTACTGCGGCCATGCTGATGGCCAACAAGGGCCAATGGCGTCAGCCTGCGTTGTTAAAACGCATAGGTCTGAACTCGGAAGATATTGTTCGTATCAGCGAGGAGCCGAATATCCTGCTCAAGAATCCCGACGACTGGAATTTTATGTCAAACGCCATGTCTGAGGTTGTGCATAAAGGCACAGGAGGCTACAGAAATACAGGAACTGCGTATTCTTATCTTGTCAGGAATAATCCCATTGCCTATCGCATGGCCGGCAAGTCTGGTACTGCGCAAGTCGTGAATATGGCGCCAAGTTTTGACACTAATGCGGAAGTCCCCGAGCAATATCGTGATCATGCATTGTTTATCGCTTTTGCTCCTGTCGAAGATCCCAAAATTGCTGTTGCTGTATTTCTTGAGCATGGAGTAGGGGGCAGCGGCGTGGCGGGTCCTGTCGCACGCAAAATACTGGATGCCTATCTCACTGCAAATGGCCAGCTTAAACCGGAATTCCAACCACCTCCGAATCCTGCTACTCCCCTGATTTCTTCACTTTTGCCTTGAGTGGAATCTTTGTGTCCATTCGTGATAACAACAAGCAACCAAGCAGTCTTGCTATAGGCCTGGAGCGCAGGCGCAGCATATGGGAAAAGCTGCATATTGATTTGCCATTGCTGTGCGTTCTCCTGGTAATTATTTCATTTGGCCTCATGGTTCTTTACAGTGCTACTGACGGCAATATCGACGATGTGCGGCGCCAGGCAGTTTTTATCTGTCTCGCCTTTTGCGGCATGCTGTTTGTAGCGCAATTAGACATGCGTATAGTGAAGATCTGGGTGCCCTGGATGTTTTTGTTCGGGCTTGGTTTATTGCTTGCGGTATTGCTGATTGGTGATTCATCAAAAGGCGCACAGCGCTGGCTTGATCTCCCTGGCCTGCCGCGCTTTCAACCTTCCGAAATCATGAAGCTGGTCGTGCCGCTGTCCGTTGCGACTTTTCTGTCTACCAAAGTTTTGCCGCCAAATTGGGGGCATGTGATTGTTACTCTCATGATCCTGGGTTTACCTGCGGTGTTAACTGCGATCCAGCCCGATCTCGGCACAGCCTTGTTGATTGGTGTATCAGGCATATTTGTTTTATTGCTTGCAGGCATCAGATGGAAACTTGTCATTTCGACGGTCTTTATGGGGATACTGGCGATACCGGCTTTATGGATGTTCTACCTTCAGGATTATCAGAAACAGCGCATACATACTTTCCTTGATCCTGAAAGTGAGCCCCTAGGTGCCGGTTGGAACATCATCCAGTCAAAGACTGCGATTGGCTCGGGTGGAGTGTATGGCAAAGGCTGGCTCAACGGCGTGCAATCAAGGCTCGATTTTTTACCCGAGGGACAAACTGATTTTATTGTTGCCGTGCTTGCGGAAGAATTTGGCTTGGTTGGAGTAGCCTTTTTATTGACTCTTTATATTGTGATTATAGGACGTGGTCTGTATATTGCTGCAGTGACACACGACCTGTTCAGTCGCCTCATGGCAGGTAGTATTTCGCTCACTTTTTTTGTGTATGTTTTTGTCAACATAGGAATGGTGTCAGGCCTGTTGCCAGTGGTAGGAGTACCGTTACCTCTTGTCAGTCTGGGCGGAACTTCCATCATTACACTGATGCTTGGTTTCGGCATTTTGATGTCCATCCACACACACAAGATTACCCGTCTGGGTTATTAACAAAATTATTTATGCGTAAAGTGGCAAAATCGGGAGATTACCTACAGTGACGTCATGGTCGATTTTGACCAGAGCTTTTATTCCACTTCTGGCTGTTTTACTAACAGCCTGTGTGTCCCACGCCCCCTCACAAAATTCCAGCACCACACCTCCAGTTGCCAATGCCGGCCGTTATCAAATGGATGTTG
>CAIYIP010000470.1 GCA_903926285.1 uncultured Gammaproteobacteria bacterium | reverse complement strand
GGTCTTGTTGCTTCGCGCAACTGAAAGCCGCTGGCGCCAATCGTGTCCTGATTGATGATCTCATCCAGAGTGGGACGGTATAGCAGATCCTGGCTGCCATTGGGTGAGCCGGTAAAACCGAAGCGGCGGATTTCCGAATCGCGGTTTTTATCTGCCCGCGTAACACCAGCCTTCAGCTCGGTAGTTGTATTCAACGGTGTCTGTAGTGTTAACTGCGCGCTGAGACCGACGTCTTTGTTCTGGTCCTCGAGATCGGACCATGTGCGTGTGTTGGCATCGCCACGCAACGAGAATCTGTACGCGTTGCGGCTTTCATCCAGATCGTAACGGTATTGGCGCATATCAGGCGCTTCGCGCTTGGCGCGGGATTCGTTGTAGTGCCAGTTAATCGTAAGGTCATTGAAGCCGGCAAAATAATGTTCGCCGTCAATTTGCTTCGATAAGAGGTCCTGCTCAATCCATTCGAGCCGGGTCTGGTTGATCATCACGTTTTCGGATGAAAACAGGCCCGTCAGTTTGCCTGCCAAGTCATCCATTTTGTGAATCTGCAAAACGGTTCCTTTCAAAGTGTGAGCATCGCGATAAGTCACGCCCGTGGTCAGGAACATCGAACTGTCAACACTCTGTTCGGTGGAATTCCAGGTCTGGATATTGACAGGGCTCAGCTCGGCGCTATCGTCAGCCGCGTAACTGTTTCTGCTGACCTCTAGAGTATCCCAGCTATTGCTGTAGCTCAGGTTGCCCAGGCCGCCAATCCGAAAATCGCCGGCAGTGAAGCCGGTGCCGAAATTGGCTGCCATATTTGTGTCAGGATCAATCTTGTCGTTCCTGGCAGTGTAATTGTTGCTCAGACTTTCGCCTATGCTTTCGAGTTCTGCAGGTTCAAAACCCTTTTTGTAAAGAATGTTATTGGGCCTGAGTTCGCGATCGCCAGCAATTGCTGCTTTAAGTACAGCAGGAATATTGCGGGTACCATCATCCCTACCCATCCAGTCTTTATCGCCACCGTCATATACGAAGCCCTGTTTTCCGGTCGTGTTGCCGGCAAAACCTAAGCCAGAGCTCACGGAGAAAAACGGTTCGTCCGGAACAACCTTGGTACGAATCTGGATAGTCCCACCCGCAAACTCTGCGGGATATTCCGCCGAAAACGTCTTCTGTACGAGCACACTTTCTATGATGCCCGAAGGGAACAGGTCGAGCGGCACAACCCGGTTTATTGGCTCAGGGCTTGGTAATGTAGAGCCATTAAGGACCGTACTGGAGTAACGTTCACCCAGACCGCGTATATACACAAAACGTCCACCTTGCAGGTTCAGGCCTGACATCCGTTTGAGGCCTTCAGCTACCGAGGAATCACCTGCGGCTTCAAATTCAGCGGCATCCATTACGTTGGCGATTGAGGCAGTGCTGCGTTTCTCCTGCGGTATGTATCTTCCTACGACAGAGATTTCCTCGACACCTGCAGGTGCGGCTACAGCTTCCTCGCTTGCAGATAAATCTTCAGCATTATCCTGGGCAAACAGGAAGGGCGTGTTGGCCAGCAGGATTGCTGCAGTAAGAAGCTTCAGTTTGGTATGCATACTTTTTCTCTTTAAACAGAAAAACCAACAGGGCGGATACCCTGTTGGTCTAGGCTAAGGTTGAACCGCTCGCGGTAACGAAACCGGTTCAACACGTTATGGTTTGAACTGCATTAAATGGTTTATTTAAAGGTCCAACCTGCGGTCCAGTCAGACGCTAAATCCTTCACAGCTCCGCGGTAATCGGTTACATCAAAAAATGCATCAAGGCCCGTTGCTGGCTCCAAGGCGTTTACAGCAGCAGTATTGATGTAGTTGGTCATGCCGACAGCAACAGTGCTATTGTATGCTTGGCCGCTGTACCAACCACCAACCAGCCATTTGTCGCCAAGGTCTTCTCTAAAGCTGACCGCACAGTTCATTACAGAATGGGTCATTGTCAGGTTACCGGTCAAGGTGGCTGCTGAGGTGCCCGCGTTGTTGTAGGTCTGGTCATGATCGATGTTGATACAGTATTTATCAGACCCTGACACAACGATGTTGCTAAGTC
>CAIYIP010000469.1 GCA_903926285.1 uncultured Gammaproteobacteria bacterium | reverse complement strand
TTCCTGCACCACCTGCAGCGGCGTGCCTGCTTTAACTGTCATGGTCATCGAATCACGATCGAGCTCTTCTATACCATTGAGGCGTTCCAGTGAAATGGCGACTTCGCCGCCACGCGGCGTACCACCCCCGCACAAACCGCTCAAGCCACCCTGCACCACTACTGGCTGGTTGAATTCTGAACATACTCGCAGAATGCCCGCCACTTCTTCTGTAGTCCCGGGACGTACAACCGCAAGCGGTATCCCCGGAGTTTCTGCTGACCAGTCATGCTGATAACGTGCAGTGATGTCTGCGCCCAGGAGAAGCGGGCTCGTGACAGACTGCTTAAGACGATCAAGAAATTTCTGCATGAAAATATTCCTGGCTGAACTGGATAATTTATTGTGCCGAGGTTAACACCAGCTTCCTTTGGCTTCCATGCGGATAAATATTTAGAAAATTATTGAAAGACTGGCATTACTGTCATCCACTGACTGGCTATTTGGCTATAATCCCCCCGCTTGCCGCTGTACCAAATTCATCCGGGGCGATAAAAAATGCATTCATCCATAAAAAATCTGTGTCTTCTGCCTGTACTGGCAATAATGCTGTTTACCCAATATGCGTTTGCCGCCGAAGAAATTGCGCTGGCTCCTGCTTTCACGATCGAACAATTAACTACTCCCCAGGATGAAGGCTGGATTACCAACGGCGGTACTCTTTCCAATCAGCGTTATTCACCCCTGACCCAGATCAACCGCGACACTGTCAAAAATCTCAAAGGGGTCTGGCGCACTGGCCTGAATTCCGCGCTTGAATTCAGGCACAACAATCAGGCACAGCCCATCGTTTATGATGGTGTGATTTACATCATCACAGGCCAGAACGATGTATTTGCGATCAGCGTTGATACTGGCGACATCCTCTGGAGCTACCAGTCCAACTTGCTGACAGAAGATGCGTTTGTCTGTTGTGGCTGGGTCAGCCGCGGCCTTGGCATTGGTGATGGCAAGATTTATGTTGGCCAGCTCGACGCCAAGCTGTTGGCGCTTGATCAAAAAACTGGTGAAGTTGTATGGTCGATCCAGGCTGCCGATCCGAAAATCGGCTACAGCCTGACTGCCGCTCCGCTTTATTACGAAGGCATGGTGATCACCGGTTTTGCCGGTGGCGACCTTGGCACACGCGGCCGCATCAAGGCTTATAACGCAAAAGACGGTTCTGAAATCTGGACCTTCTATACCATTCCGGCACCCGGTGAATTTGGTTCCGACACATGGCCCTCCGATGATGACGTCTGGCAGTTTGGCGGCGCGCCTATCTGGCATACACCGGCAATTGATCCTGAAGCCGGACTGATTTATTTCTCCACTGGTAATGCCGGCCCCGTGCTCGGTGGCGCCGTCCGTCCTGGTGATAATCTTTTCACAGCATCGATAGTCGCGCTCGATGTAAATACTGGCGAATACCGCTGGCATTTCCAGGAAGTGCATCACGATATCTGGGACTACGATGCGCCCAATCCAATCATCCTGTTTGAAGCCGAATACAACGGCGTGATGCGCAAGGGCCTTGCGCAGGCCGGCAAAACCGGTTGGGTGTATCTGCTTGATCGTATCACTGGCGAACCTTTGATCGGCATCGAAGAAAAAGCCGTGATGCAGGAGCCGCGCCAGGCCACTGCAGCCACCCAGCCCTACCCGATCGGCGATTCACTGATTCCACTGGAAGTCGCGTACGCACCGGAGAATAACGCGCTCGTCAATCAGGGTAGAATTTTTACCCCGTTCTTCGACAAGCCTGTCGTGTTTACTCCGCTTGCCGGCGTGAACTGGCCACCAAGCGCCTACGACCCAACCACGAACTACATGTACATCTGCGCCACCGACGTTGCCAACAGTGCGCGTGCGGATGCGACGCAATATGAAGATCCGACATTTGACGGCCAGTTCCTCGGCGGTGCCTATGTTGGTGCCGGTCTGATTCGCCGCGGCATCTATTCAGCTCTCGATGTGCGCACCAACAAAGTTGTCTGGCAGAAACAGTTCAACGACGGTTGCCGCAGTGGTTCACTGGTCACAGCGGGTGGGCTGGTATTTATGGGCCGCAACGATGGTCGCCTGATAGCGCTTGATGTCAGTACTGGCGAACGAGTATGGGAATTCCGCACAGACGCTCCAATCAATTCTTCCGTGAGTACTTTCATGCACAACGGTGAACAATACATTGCCACTTACGCCGGTGGTGGATTGTTCGGCGGACAGAAAGGTGATGGGGTGTGGCTGTTTTCGCTCAAGGGCATACTGAATGAAATTCCTTCGGCAGCGCCAGCTGCTGGTGCAACGACTGCAGTAACTGTGCCCGAAGGTCGTGTTGCCGATGTCACCAACGGCAAATCCATCTACGAGCAATCCTGTGTATATTGCCATGGTGAAACAGGCGAAGGTGGTCACGGCGGCGGTGCTGAATTAACCTCAGCGCTCGACGTGCAGGCCATCATGACGATGCTAAGCACCGGCAAAAACGCGATGCCGAATTTCCGCACCGTGCTTACGTCCGAGCAGATGCATGATGTGGCCAATTACCTGACGACGGATTTGTTGGCGAAATAATCTGGTACCGGGAAGAATCGGATGAGCGCTACATACATGGCAATGTTTAAAGTTATACTTCTGCCCCGTCATGATGGTACTTGCACGATCTTTTGGAGCCACAAGTACAAAGCGAAGCCGCAACTACCGGCTATTGGGGATTTTTGTGACTTGCTTCATATTTCTGCTGACCGGAGTCAACCGGGCTAGGGACTTCGACGTTAAGATGTCCACACAAGAACAATAATTATTGTGGAGACTGCATGCTGCGGCTAGTTAAATGGGTTTCGCTGCTGCTGGTGGCCGGTTCAGCCTTGGCGGTTACCAATGGGCTGCCCTTATTGCCCACCGGTGCCACCGACAACAAGACTTACAACGCCAAATTCACCATCGGGCTCACTGTTGATGGTGGCAATAGCTGGCAGACCTCGGCCAATCTTAACCAGACAATTACCCTCAAAGGCAGCATCGATCCTGATCCTGCACACGTTGGCAAAAAAGGCGACGTGTTTGTGGTGGAGTGGTATGACGGCAAGTTCACCCAGCTCACCAGCAGTGGTGTCTGGCAGCCGTGGTCCGGCACAATCTCACAACTGCAACCTCTGCTTGATGATGTAGTTCTCGGCGCTACTCAAGACGTAACTATCTATCATGGTGGTATTACCACCGCGGGCCAGCATCGGCTGTACATTGGTTATTTGTCGTCTGTTACACCCGCACTGATCTACAGCACCAGTGCCGCCACTTTCGAGTTCAAGGCGGCAGTGGTCGATTCGCTGACCTATTTCCAGAATCAGGTGTTCGACAACATCGTGATGAACAAGTGCACCCTGTGCCATGTCGATAATGGCGTGGCCGATAGCAGCGATTTGCACTTCATCCGGGACGCCAGCAAGAGCCAGCAGAATTACGACATCTTTAACACGTTCTACAAGCAGCAACCGGATGCTTATAACTACGTGCTGGGTAAAGTGAGTGGTGGCAACGGCCATCTGGGTGGCATCCAGCTCCCGCTTGGCGGCACTGACTACCAGACGCTCGCCGCTTTCCTCGATCTGCTTGATGGCAGCACGACAACTCCCACTCAGTCTAGCCAGGCGCTGTTTGATGGCGTGTCCAATCAAAGCGCAGTGGACACGCTGCATGATGCGGCACTTTTGCTGGCAGGACGCTTACCGACGACCGCTGAAATCGCTGCGGTAACTGCGGGCGGCGATGCCGGTCTCAAATCCGTGTTAATCGCGATGATGCAGGGCAAGCACTTTCATGAGTTCATCAAGGATGGCGCCAACGACCGTCTGTTTCTGCGCGGCAACGAAGACTCTAACCTGATAGATGATTGCCCCACCTGTTTCCCACCCCTCAATGCCGAATACTGGCGCTTGAAAGACAAGGCTGACCAGAGCGGCTCTGCCGTCGACAGAGGTGCGCTCAGTCTGTGGATGGGCCAGTTGAACTACAGTACAGTGGAAGCACCGCTCGAATTGATTGCCTATGTGGTCGAGAAGAACAAACCCTACTCGGAAATTCTCACCGCTGACTACGACATGCTCACTCCGGTGGTAAATGCAGTCGTGGGCGGTACAGCAGTATTCCCTGCAGATGCAGGCGCGGTAGATTTTCAGCCAGGCCGCGTTCAAGGCTACTACCTTCGTGATGCGGCGACGGTATTGAAATACGTGCCTGGGACAGCAATTCCACGCATGCTTACTCCTCCGGCTAAATTTGTCGTTTATCCGCATGCGGGTGTGCTCAGCAGCAAATCGTTTCTGAGTCGTTATCCCACCACTTCCACCAATCGTAATCGTGCGCGTGCCCGCTGGACCTATTACAACTTTCTCGGCGTTGACATCGAAGCGCTGGCCAAGCGCACTACCGATCCGGTGGCTCTGGCGGATACCAATAATCCGACGATGAACAATCCTGCCTGCACCGTTTGCCACAGTGTGGTCGATCCAGTGGCGGGCACTTACCAGGACTACAGCGACAACGGCATCTTCAGAAGTTCGCTCAATGGCACCGATTCGCTGGATCGTTTTTACAAGGCGCAAACCGCGCCCAAACTCTACATCACCGGCGACACCTGGTACCGCGACATGCGTTTGCCCGGTTTCGAAGGCACACAAGCACCAACTGGCAATACCGTTCGCTGGCTGGCAGATCATATCGTCAAGGACAAACGTTTTGCCACTGCCACAGTGCGTTTTTGGTGGCCCGCCATTATCGGCGCCGAAATATTGAATGCGCCTGAAGCCACCGAAGACCAGAACTACCAAGCCAGACTGTCGGCCTACGAGGCCCAGCAAAAAGAGCTTGATGCGCTCACCGTCAAGTTCGTGCAATCGGGCTTGTCGCTAAAAACGCTGTTGGCCGAACTCGTGCTGAGCCAGTGGTATCGCGCCGGCCAGCTCGACGGTACAGCAGTGAGCGCCGCGCAAAGCAGTGCGCGCAGCGTGGCTGCGATCACCGGCGAAAAATTGCTGACTCCGGAGCAACTTGCACACAAGACCCACGGTCTGACTGGCTTCAATTGGAATGCGCAGATCAATATCACCACAGCGACACCACTCAGCGGGTTGGAAAATGATTACAGCACGTTCTATGGCGGTACTGACGGCTTCGCGCTCAAAGTGCGCGCTCGCGCCTTGACGCCCTTGATGAGCAACGTAGCAGCCGCACACGCACTCGAAGCGGCGTGCCCCATCGTGCTCGGAGATTTCATTCGACCCGATGACAAGCGTTTGTTGTTTGGCGGCTTGAGTCCTTTTGTCACACCGTTGACAGAACAGGCGGGCTCACAGTTGCTTACCAGCACAAGTGAAACTGATTTCCGCACGTTTACCCTCGCCGTGAATTTGCAGCCCGGCGCGCGCCAGATCGTCGTCAGCGAGTTGAACGATGCCTGTGACTACAGCAGCAGTCCCAGCACCTGCAAGACCGACAAAAATCTGGTGATTGATTCACTTAGCATCAAGCGGCCCGATGGCCAGCTCACTACCCTTTCCGGTACCGCCGGCACTTATGGCAGTTGCGCTGCCGCTACTGGCAATAATCGCATTACGCTGTACAGTTCCTGCACTGCCAGTTATCCGTTCACTGCCAACATCGCCGGTATCTATACCATAACCGCCACGCTGGCGGCGAAGCAAAGTGCAACCGATCCGGTGCTCGCAGGACTGAATGTGGAAGCAACAGTGGCACCAACCGCGTCAACTACTGCCGGAGCCTTGCAGATCAAGAACAAACTGGTCGAACTGCACAGCAAATTGCTGGGGCAAAGTGTTTCCACCAACTCACCGGAAGTGCTGGCATCCTATGATCTGCTGGTGCAGACATGGCTCAGCCGCAAAACGAGCGGCAGTGCACCCTCGTTACTGCAGAAAACGCTGGCATGTGACTGGTCAAGCGACATCAGTTTTGTCGGCACACTGTCGTATCCTGGCAATCCCTTCCAGACCAATGGGCGCTACAACACCACGCCAGTGACCAGCTGGCTGACGCCGCAGGCGCAAGATCCGCTGTTCATGAAGCAAAGCTGGGTGACAGTGATGACTTACATGCTCAGCCACTACGACTATCTTCACGAATAGATTAGGTGAGTTATCTGGATGAATGATTCAAATAAAAAAAGAAGCCCTTGAGCGACTAACCATGAAACACACAACGCGCTTTTCCCGCAGACAGTTTTTACAGGGCCTCGCTGGTGCAGGTGCTGCCGGCATGTTGTGCGGCGTGGCTGGACGCGCCGCTGCGGCAACACCTTACAACGGCAAGCTGCTGGTGAATCTGCAATTACTGGGCGCCATGGATGTCACCAGTTTTGCTGATCCAAAAATCAACATCGGAGGCAAGCCGGTGATCAACAACTGGGCGCAAACTGCTGCTGTGGCGCAAGCCGGCAACATTGCCTATGCGCCGTTCGCAAGCAATGCAAAATTCTTCGACAAGTACTATCGCGACATGCTGGTGATAAACGGCGTTGATGCCCAGACCAACTCGCACACGGTTGGTGTAATGCACAACTGGAGCGGTCGCAATACCGAAGGCTTCCCCTCGCTCACCGCGCTGTTTGCCGCCGTCAACCAGAACGGCATGCCGATGCCTTATCTGAATTTTGGTGGCTTCAGTGCTACGCAAGGCATTACTTCGGCCACGCAAATCGGCAAGCTTGCGGTACTGCAGAATCTGGTGGAGCCGGTTGTGGCCGAGAGCAGCAGCAAAATTTATCAGCCAGATGCCGACTGGCAACGCATCTTGGCTATGCATAGTGCCGGCATTAACGCGCGCAGTGCAGTCGCCACAACACTCGAAGGTGCGCGCCGACAGCAGCAACTGTATGTGGATGCACTTACGCGCTCCAGTGCCATCAGCGATTTTTCTGATTTGTTGCCGGCCACGGCCGATCTGCAAGTTACGCGCAAGGCGGGCACGGTCAACTCAA
Source organism: uncultured Gammaproteobacteria bacterium (assembly GCA_903926285.1). Lineage (GTDB taxonomy): Bacteria > Pseudomonadota > Gammaproteobacteria > Pseudomonadales > Pseudohongiellaceae > CAILUG01. The sequence goes on along the minus strand of CAIYIP010000469.1, from coordinate 387 downwards.
GTCTGCATCAGCAAATGCAGGTGAGTTTGCTCGCGTTCAAGGCCGGCGTTTCAATCACTGCCGACGTGTTCGAACCCGGCTTTGATACCCACGACAATCATGATAACCGGCTGGCGGCAGCGTTAACCAATGTCACCGATGCTATCGACTATTTCTGGAGTTACGCAGCTGAACTCGGACTGGCCGACCGGCTGGTGCTGGTAATGGGCAGTGACTTTGGGCGCACACCAAATTACAACTCCAGCAATGGCAAGGATCATTGGCCCATCGGCAGTGTGCTGGTGATGCAGAAAAATGCCGCGTTTACCAACCGCGTGGTAGGGCTGACAGACACTGGCCATCAAGCAATGAAAATAAATCCGCTGAGTTTGCAAGCCGACAGCAGCG
>CAIYIP010000468.1 GCA_903926285.1 uncultured Gammaproteobacteria bacterium | reverse complement strand
TTTCTGGTCGGAGATGCCGCCCACATCGTTCCTCCCACAGGCGCCAAAGGCCTCAACCTTGCGGCCAGCGATGTCAATTATCTGTACCGTATTCTCGTCAAGGTATACCGCGAGAAACGCGAGGATCTTCTCCTCAAATATTCGCCACTGTGTCTTGATCGTATCTGGAAGGCCGAGCGTTTTTCATGGTGGATGACGTCAATGCTGCACCGCCTGAGCGACAATCCGTTCGATCATCGCATACAGCTGGCGGAGCTGGATTATTTTACAAGTTCGGATGAAGGCCTCAGGACAATTGCAAGGAACTACGTAGGTTTGCCCTATCAGAATGTGGATTGAAGTTACCCACTCGCAAGCAATATAAAACTTCCAGCTCCTCGAAGGCGCGACATGGCGATGGATCTTGACTAATAAAAAACTGTATATTCAGCAGGTTAAGGCAGAAATGGAAGGTGATTTGGAGAGGTGATTAAGTCTGCTTCGAGATCAGGGCAGGCTTAACATCGGTTTGCTCTGGTTAAACATTAAATCCATCGGTATCGGCACTGATTCCGCTAGGACAATACACAGGATTTTGGGCAAATTTATTGATGAGTTTGCTATTTTAATCAGATACACTTGCTCTCGTTTTTAGCCTTTCAGCCAGAAGGATTTTCGCACTCAATGCGATTGAAAAGTATCAAACTTGCAGGATTCAAATCCTTCGTAGACCCCACTACCGTCAATTTCCCCAGCAATCTGTGCGGCATCGTTGGTCCCAACGGTTGCGGCAAGTCCAACATAATCGATGCAGTTCGCTGGGTAATGGGTGAAAGTTCGGCGAAGAACCTGCGTGGCGAGCAGATGACCGACGTTATTTTCAATGGCTCTACTGACCGCAAACCTGTAGGCCAGGCTGCTGTCGAGCTGATTTTCGACAACTCAGACCGCAAGATCACGGGCGAATACGCGGCCTTCAATGAAATTTCCGTCAAGCGCGTAGTTAATAGCGACGCCCAATCCACCTACATACTCAATGGTACCAAGTGTCGCCGTCGCGACATTACCGATATCTTTCTCGGCACAGGCCTTGGTCCGCGCAGCTATTCGATCATCGAGCAGGGCATGGTGTCGCGCCTGATTGAATCGAAGCCCGAAGATCTGCGCGTGTTTATTGAAGAAGCGGCCGGTATTTCCAAATACAAGGAGCGTCGCAAGGAAACCGAAAGCCGCATCAGCCGCACGCGCGAAAACCTCGAGCGTTTAACCGACATTCGCGAAGAACTCGAACGTCAGTTGCAGCATTTGCAACGCCAGGCAAGGTCGGCAGAAAAATACCGCGAGTTTAAGCAGGAGGAGCGCGACATGACTGCGCGCCTGCATGCATTGCGCTGGCAGCGGCTCGATACTGAAGTCAACAGTTCACAGCAGATCACCCGCGACCTGGAAGTCAAACTTGAAGCCAGCATTGCCGGCTATCGTGCTATTGAAGCAGAAATTGAGCAGCAGCGTGCTGCCGGCACCGAAGCCAACGAAAATTATCAGGAAGTCCAATCCAGCTACTACAGCCTGGGCAGTGAAATCTCGCGCATTGAACAAAGCATGGATTACCAGCGCCAGCGCAAACAGCAGCTCGAGGAGGACTTGTACAATACCAGCGAAAATCTGGCGCGTGCGCAAGCAGAGCTCACCACGGATCTTGAAAAAATCACCTCGCTCGACGAAGAAATCAATCGTCTGGAGCCCCAGCTTGAAGAAACCAAGGCGCGCGAGGAATTCGCCGTTGCCGCGCTGGAAGACGCCGAGCATGCAATGCAGCACTGGCAGGCCGAGTGGGATGAGTTCAACCAGGAGTCCGCCAACAGTGTGCGCAAGGCCGAAGTCGAGCAGCAACGTATCAATCACCTTGAAAACATTGTCGAACGCGGAATTACCCGCAAAGGCAATCTGGCGAAGGAGCTTGAAAGTCTCGCGACAGATCCTGAAACCGAAAAACTCGCAACACTTGAACATAACCTGGTCGAATTAAGTACCCTGCAGGGTGATCTTGAACAACAAAGTGGAGGGCTCAATACCAGAATTGAAAGCACTCGCGAACAACTCAAAGCCTCCAATAACAGCCTGAGCCAGGCGCGCAATTCGCTGCAAACTCTGCTGGGACGCCAGGCATCGCTTGAAGCTTTGCAGCAGCAGGCACTGGGCAGCAAGGACAAGTCGCGCCAGCGCTGGCTGGAGCAAAACAAACTCGATAGCAAAGCCCGTCTCGTCGACAAACTCAAAGTCCAGAACGGCTGGCAGGTCGCTGTTGAAACCGTTCTCGGTGAACATCTACAGGCCATCTGTGTCGAAGACATGGATGTGCTGACGACAGCGCTGCAGGATTTCACTTCAGGCCATCTCACCGTTTGCGACAGCAAATTTACTGTTGGCGACCAGTCGGGTAATTCGTCCCTCGCAGACAGGGTTCTGAGTGACAAGGTCAGTTCGGAATTATCGTTATCGGGCCTGTTTGCAGGTATCTATACTGCCGACAGCCTGGCGGGAGGGCTCGCGTTGCGCGGCAAGCTGGCCGCTGGCGAATCCATCGTGACACGCGATGGCGTGTGGCTTGGCAGCAACTGGCTCAAGGTCGCCAAGGGCTTTGATGAAAAGGCCGGCATCATTCAACGCCAGGAAGAACTGACTAACCTGAATGAGCAAATTGCCCAGACTCAGGAAAAAGTTGACCAGCATATCGATGAGGCCGATACACGCCAGCAGCAGTTGCGCAATCTGGAACAGGACAAGGAAAACATTATCCAGCAGCTTGGCGACGTGAATCGTCAACTAACAGAATACAGTTCAGATCGCTCCGCGCGTCTCATGAAAATTGAACAGGTCACTGAGCGCCGTAAGCGCCTGCGCCAGGAAATCGACGAGCTCGAAAAGCAGTTGCAGATTGAACAGGCCAACATCGTTACTTCCCGCTCGAGCCTGCAGATCGCACTCGACAATATGGAACAAGACAATGCGCGCCGCGAAGAACATTTGCTGAGCCGCGACGAACATCGCAGGGTGCTCGACCAAGCCAGGCAGTCTGCACGATCAGAGCGCGACCAGGCCCATCAGTTGGCACTGCGACACCAGACTCTGCTGGCACAGCTCAATTCGTTGAAAAATACCCTGACACGAGTCACTGCCCAGGTAAATTCGTATGAACTACGCCGCAACCAGTTAACCGAAAATCTCAAATCTACCGATGACCCCTTGCCGAGCCTGAAACAGGAACTTGAAGTAAAACTAAGTGCAAGAGTTGATGTTGAACATCGGCTTACTGCGGCGAAGGCCAGTGCCGATACGATCGAGCACCGCTTGCGGGAGCTCGAAGCACAGCGCGCTAAAACCCAGGAAGCCAGCCAACGCATTCGCGACGAACTGGTCACACGCAAGCTCACGATCGAAGGCGCCACCGTAAAACGCGCCGCACTTGCAGAACAAATGACTGAAAATAATTACGATATGGCTGCGGTGCTGGCAACGATGCCCGCTGCCATTACTGAACAATCCTGTGAGCAGGAGCTTGAGCAGGTTGCGGCCCGAATCCAGCGTCTTGGTCCAATCAACCTGGCTGCGATTGATGAATACACGACGCAGTCTCAGCGCAAGATTTACCTCGATGCCCAGAATGCCGACCTCGAACGTGCGCTCGATACACTGCAGAACGCCATTCGCAAGATCGACAAGGAAACCCGCACGCGCTTCAAGGAAACCTTCGACAAGATCAATAATGGGCTTCAGCAACTGTTTCCCAAAGTGTTTGGTGGTGGCCATGCTTATCTGGATATGGTTGGAGAAGATCTGCTGGATACCGGTGTGGCCATCATGGCGCGGCCTCCGGGCAAGAAAAACAGTACCATTCATTTGCTCAGTGGCGGTGAAAAGGCCATGACGGCGATAGCGCTGGTGTTTTCGATTTTCCAGCTCAATCCCTCGCCATTCTGTATGCTCGACGAGGTGGACGCGCCACTCGACGACGCCAACGTCGGTCGTTATGCCGCGCTGGTCAGGGAGATGTCGGAAGTTGTAC
>CAIYIP010000467.1 GCA_903926285.1 uncultured Gammaproteobacteria bacterium | reverse complement strand
GGCAGATACAACCACCACAATATCGTGGCCTTGGTCGCGATACTTCGCAACTTTGGTCGCCACATTACGGATTCGATCTACAGAACCTATTGAGGTTCCACCATACTTCTGAACGATTAGTGTCATATAGCCATCATACCAAGCGTGAATAGTACCAAATACCCGACTGACTGTTCATAATTTTCGATTTAGATTTGCTGTTCTTAAATGATGCTGTTGAGGTAGGTTTCAACTGAAGCGAGTGCCTGTGCCAGACCTTCTGGCCTGGTTCCGCCTGCCATCGCCATATCGGCCCGGCCACCACCTTTTCCACCGACTTGCTCGGCAATATTATTGACGAGTTCACCAGCCTTGATGCGATCCGTCAGATCCTTCGATACAGCAACAACTAAACTTACCTTCTCCTCTTCCTTGAGAGCCAGCACAACAACACCAGAACCCAGCTTGTTGCGCAACTGGTCAGCTGTGTCGCGTAAAGACTTGCTATCTATTCCTTCAACTTCTGAAACCAGAACCTTGATGTTTTTTATAGTTTGCGCACGCTCAACCAGATCACCAGTTGCAGTTGCTGCCGATTTTATTTTCATTTGCTGCATGTCTTTTTCAAGGGTTCTATTGGCATTAATGACCAACTGCAGCTTGTCGGCCAAACCTTCAGTGGACGTTTTCAATACTGCAGCAACAGCCAGCAAGTTTTTTTCCATCTCCTTGAATCTGGCAAGTGCATTTTTACCCGTTGTTGCCTCGATGCGCCTGACACCAGCAGCAATGCCGGATTCACGGATGATGGTGAATACGCCGATATCCCCTGTGCGGTCAACGTGAGTACCACCGCAAAGCTCTATAGAAAAAACTTCACCTTGTCCACTCAAGGCATTGTTTCCCATTGATATTACCCTGACCTCCTCACCATATTTTTCACCAAAAAGTGCCGTCGCACCTAACTTGCGTGCAGCCTCAATCGGCATGATTTTTTTCTGCACAGACGAGTTAGTTAAAATCTGCGCATTTACCAGTTCTTCAATGTTATCGAGCTCATCCTGGGTCAGGGCTTTATTGTGGGCAAAGTCAAAACGCAGATAGCTTGAATTTACCAACGATCCTTTCTGGCTGACATGTTCGCCCAATACTTTACGCAGGGCAGCGTGCATAAGATGGGTGGCCGAATGATTAAGCATCGTGGCATGCCTTTGCTCAACGGTCACTTCAGCCTCAAGTCGAACGTCTTGTTGCAACGAACCTGAAAGTACTTCGCCGTAATGAAGAAAGTGGTTGCCCTGCTTGCGTGTGTCTTCCACTTTCACAGTTACGCCAGCCCCGCGCAAAAGTCCCTTGTCGCCAACCTGGCCGCCACTCTCTGCATAGAAGGGAGTTTCATCCAGAATAACGACGCCTTTGTCACCCTGCTTCAACGTTGTTACAGGCTTGCCATCGCGAAACAGAGCGAGGACTTTGCCGCTGGATGAAAGACCATCGTAGCCCGTGAAATTTGTTGCACCTTCGTGAGTAATTGTGAGGGCTGCATCGGCCTCAAAACGGCTTGCTGCACGTGCCTGCTGCTTCTGGTGATTCATCGCCTTTTCAAAACCGGCAGTATCAAGGCTCAAACCGCGTTCACGCGCAATATCCGCCGTAAGATCTACCGGGAAACCATAGGTATCGTAAAGTTTGAATACGGTCTCGCCCGGAATAAGTGTGCCCTGAAGTTGGGCGATAGCGGCTTCGAGCATGGCCATACCGTTATCCAGCGTACGGGAAAATTGCTCTTCTTCTGCCAGCAACACTTCTGTCACTCGCGCCTCTGCAGCCACAAGTTCCGGATAAGCCTCACCCATGACCCGAGCTAACGTCGTGACCAGTTTATGGAAGAACGGCTCTTTGTGGCCAAGCTGGTGACCATGACGAACTGCGCGACGGATAATTCGTCTCAGTACATAACCCCTGCCCTCATTGGATGGAAGGACACCATCAACAACCAGGAAGGCGCACGAACGAATATGGTCAGCGATAACTTTGAGGGATGTCTGGCTGAGATCTTCGCAACGTGCCGCAACGGCAGCGGCTTTCAACAAGGCCTGGAATATGTCGATCTCGTAGTTGCTGTGCACTCCCTGCATTACAGCGGCAATACGCTCCAGCCCCATTCCCGTATCAACTGATGGTTTTGGCAAGGGCACCATGGTGCCATCGGCACTGCGGTTGAACTGCATGAAAACGAGGTTCCGGATTTCGATATAGCGATCACCATCTTCATCGGGCGACCCTGGAGGGCCGCCTGGTATATCGGCGCCATGGTCGTAAAAGATTTCACTACACGGTCCGCACGGCCCGGTATCACCCATCGCCCAGAAATTGGATTTCTCGCCCATACGCGTGACACGCGAAGGATCCACCCCAATTTCCTTGATCCAGATGGCCTCTGCTTCAGTATCGTCCTGGAACACCGTGACCCAGAGTTTTTCTTTGGGAATTGCGAGAGTGCCTGTCAGGAACTGCCATGCAAAATTGATTGCTTCGCGCTTGAAATAGTCACCGAAACTGAAATTGCCCAGCATTTCAAAAAAAGTGTGGTGGCGTGCTGTGTAACCAACGTTTTCCAGATCGTTGTGTTTGCCACCGGCTCTTACGCAACGTTGCGAGCTTGCGGCGCGCACATAGGAACGTTTGTCCATGCCCAGGAACACGTCCTTGAACTGGACCATGCCTGCATTAGTGAAAAGCAGGGTCGGATCATTTCCGGGGACGAGCGAACTACTGGCCACAATGGTGTGACCCTGATTCTGAAAATAGTCGAGGAAAGCTTGGCGGATTTCAGCGCTGTTCATCGTTGCAGTCCATTCAAACGGTGTTCAGTGAATAGCGGGATTGTGTCACTGTAGATACGAGCAAGACAAGCGCTTTAAAGGGCGCGGATTATATAGGGGCTTCTTCAACTAATCAGCACCGG